>JBILTA010000450.1:0-4944 GCA_044371785.1 Pirellulaceae bacterium
ACCGGAATCCAACGGGACCAAAGGTTGGCTTCCAAGCTTATGGCGTTAATGAGTCGTGAATATTTTCGGCAGGAGTTTTAACCACGTGTTGAAATATACGACGAATTCAATCGCCCTAAAGCGACCGGTTCGCCGCGCGTTGTCTGCTATGACTCGCCTCGCTATGTTCGCCGCTTTGATACTTCTGTCACCGGTTGCATCATCGATTGCATTCGCACAAGTTCAAGCCCATGTCGGCTGTACTAATTGCCAAAGCCCAGCCAATGCGGTCCAAGGATTAATGCTCGTTCAACCGCAAGCCTATTATGGTGGCTGCCCCAATTGCATGCGCGGGATCGATTGCCGTGATCATTGTGGGCAACCCGTCGATTGGTCCGCGATGCGACCACTCGACTTTCAACCGCTTTTGCACGGCGAATTCATCGGCCCGATTCGTTTGCCAGCCTTGGTTGATTATCGCATGCGAGTCGGTGATGAACTACAGTTTGTTTACATTCTCAATCGCGAACAACGTATCGGTGAATATCGTTTGCAAGTGGGTGATCAAGTTCGTATCAGTTACGGATTGGATGCCAACATCACCCAAGGTGACCTCAACCGCGGCGTTGAAATCTTGCCTGATGGCACCTTGATACTTCATATGATTGGGGCCGTTCCTGCCGCCGGCCTCACCGTACCTCAATTGCGTTCCCAATTAGTCAAAAGCTATAGCAAGTATTTCAAGAACTTTGACGTCGATGCTAGTGGAACAACACTCGATGTGATTCCCGTAAAAATCAATACGAAGCTGGAAGATCTGCGCAACGCCGTCACCAACTTGGGTGGTTTTAACTCTGGGCAGGCGGTCAATGCTGTTATCATGCCCGATGGTAAGGTCGATCTACCTTTGATTGGCCCAGTCATGTTGCAAGGGATGACCCGCGAAGAAATCAAAACGGAAATCAACTTGCGCTATGAATCCATTGTTGCCGGTATGGTGGTTGAACCTCGATTGATTCGACAAGCCCCTCGTCGAATTTTTATCTATGGAGAAGTGCGTGAACCAGGCGTCTACACACTCGAAGGCCCAACGACAGTGACACAAGCCTTGGCACAGGCGAAAGGTATCTTGATCGGCGGTAATGATCGTCAAATCATCATCTTCCGTCGCGCTGAAGATTGGCGTCTTGTCGCCACAAAACTCGACCTGCGTGGTGCCCATCTCGGTAAAGACCCAACTCCTGCCGATGAAATTTGGGTTCGCGATAGCGACTTGATCATTGTTCCTCGCACCCCAATCAAATTGACCAACGATTTCGTGCGACAAGTCTTCACCCAGGGTATCTATGGTGTAGTCCCGTTCGGTGGCATCAGCATCCAGCTGGGCAATGTGCAGTAAATAGCCCGTGCCCGTGCTCCTATTCCTACTCGGGCTCGACCTACGCCCATCTTCCCAGCTGTCCAACCAATCACTCCCAATCCATTCCAAACTCGATTCAAACTACGCCCACTGCGAACCTGTGCAATTCTTCGCACTTTCCAAATGAGCTTAAGCTTCTCTCAAGCTAACGGTTCCAAAATAATGTGGCTGTGTCGGACAGGAAGTCCCCACAGAGCTCATCTTATCTTCTCTCTATTCTCTTCTCTCTGGAGAACCGCTATGGCTCATTCTTCTCGTGCGCGCGGTAACAATTTATTCTCTGTTCGATCGGCGCACATTCGCCAGCGCCGCATGCTGCTGGAACAACTAGATCAACGGCGTTTGTTTGCAGCCGATATCCGGTCGCTTGATGGAACCGGTAACAATCTTGCAAATCCACAATGGGGAAGTAGTGAGGAAGCGTTTCTGCGCAAATCGCCCGCCGAATATGCCAATGGGATCGATACTCCCGCTGGCAATGATCGCTTAAGTGCTCGCGAAATTAGCAATCTTTTGGCGGCCCAAGGGAATCAGGACATTGTCAACGATCAGGATTTGTCAGCCTTTGTATATGCCTGGGGGCAATTCCTTGATCACGACTTGGACTTAACTCTCTCAGGCGGTTCCAATGAATTTTATGGAATCGAAGTCCCTAAGGGGGATCCGTACTTTGATCCCAATGGTACGGGACAAGCAATGATCCCATTGTTGCGTTCCAACTATGATGAGAGCACTGGGTTATCGGCGCTCAAGCCACGCCAACAACTCAATTCCATCTCGGCGTTTGTGGATGGATCGCAAATTTATGGCTCAACAGAAGAGTTAGCCCTAGCACTGCGCACCTTAAGTGGCGGTAAAATGAAGATGAGCGCTGGAGAGCTCTTGCCTACCAACGAATCAGGTATAGATCCGAACTCACCCCCTAACTTTTTCGTGGCTGGAGATATACGAGCCAACGAAAACCTTACGCTTATTTCGATTCATTCATTGTTTTTGCGCGAACATAATCGCTTGGCCGATAAGTTTGCCGCCGAACATCCAACATGGAACGATGAGCAACTTTACCAGGAAGCGCGGCGATGGGTCATCGCCGAATTGCAAGCGATTACCTACAACGAGTTCCTGCCGGCAATTTTGGGTCAAAAACTCCCGCAATACAAAGGCTATAATGCCAATGTGAATCCCGGCATTGCAAATGAATTTGCGACCGCCGCCTATCGCTTTGGGCATAGCATGCTCAGCGCCGACACCGAGTTTATGGCGAATGATGGTACCGAGGTGCGTGAGCCAGTGGCATTGCGTGATGCCTTCTTCAACCCTGATATCGTCAAAGATTCTGGCATCGATACGATCTTGAAGTACTTGGCATCGGATCGCGCTCAAGAGATCGACACGCTGGTGATCGATGATCTGAGAAACTTTTTGTTTGGGCCACCTGGCGCCGGTGGGTTAGATCTAGCGGCACTCAACATCCAACGCGGTCGCGATCATGGCTTGGCCGATTATAATGCAACCCGCGTTGCCTATGGATTGAAGCCCGTTCGCTCATTTGCGGATATTACGTCGGACGTCGATATGCAAAACGCTTTGAAGGCCGCGTATGGAAACGTCGATAACATCGACCTCTGGGTCGGTGGACTCGCCGAAGATCATGTTGCCAATGGCAGCGTGGGGCCGCTGTTCCAACGCATCATTCAAGATCAGTTCATGCGTTTGCGCGATGGCGATCGTTTTTGGTACGAACGTGCGTTTCGTGGACAAGAATTAAGACAACTGCAAAATACGACATTAGCGAATGTGCTCTTAGCCAATACCGAGATCACCAATCTACAACGCAATGTGTTTCAGTTTAAAGCTGAAGCCTCAGGTCGCGTTGTGCTTGATGCCAACACCGATGGCCGATTGCTTAATGAACGTGGACTGGAAGGAATCACCGTAGAACTTCGTGATGCTAGTGGCACACTGGTGACCACAACCAGGACAGATCGTTCTGGCAACTATCGCTTCGACAGTCTCGATATCGGCAGCTATAAAGTTCGCGTAGTGGTACCGAGCGGGATGCGGTTAACCACAGCAGCTTCAGCGAACTTTTCCGTCACGCGAGGTGATGTGGCCCAACGTTCAGATTTCGGACTAGCCTCGACATCGAGCACGCCGCCGAAACGTGGATTGCCCCAACCGCCAAGACGCTTGAGTGCTGGTGAATTGGCGTCACCGCTATTAGGGAACGTGGCTACCGACGAGTTCTTTCGGCGAATGGGATAAGCGATTGCCAGATCCCTCCACGATGGATCAAGCAGAGTGGCGCATAGTGGATCCGATAGCTCGACGATAACGTGAAAAAGGGTGAACGGTTGTTAAACCGGCCGCCCTTTTTTCGTATTGGTTCGCTCAAAAAGTTGACTCCCCTTCTCCTCGACGGTGAAGGGATTCTGTCTAATGCTGAAAGCTGACAGTTTGTCTCGCAACTGATTTCAATCTTGGGATTTCACCTATGTCTGGCCAGGCCACTGATGCGTTGTTGATCGCAGGTATTCCTGCACTAAATATGTCTTTGTATCGCCAGATCCGTTTTTTGGTGGGTGATCCAACGGCTTATCTCCAGTGGAAAGATGCATCCGGGGCAACGCAGAGCATTTTGATTTTGCGCGACATTGAAATGGATCGCGCCAAAAAATCGGCCAGAGCCCAAACCATCGCTTGCCCACGCGATTACGCGCCAGCGGAAGGTCTAAGTGGTGATCGCGAAACGGCTACGGCTCAAGCGGTAGCGGAATGTTTTCGTCGAGCTGGAATTAAAACGGTAAGGAGCGATCGATCGTTGCCATTGATTTATGCCGAGATGGCTCGACGAGCTGGAATCGAAATCCAGTGCGATACCGAATGGGGTGTATTGGAACGACGTTGCAAAGATGAGCAAGAAATCGCTTGGATGCAAGAAGCTCAAGCGATGACCGAAGGGGCAATGGAGATGGCATGTCGTTTCATTGCCAACGCCAAAGCTCGTGGCGATGGATCGTTGGAGGTGGATGGTGAGCCGTTGACCAGCGAAGTGGTCCGTTGGCGAATTGACCAATGGCTATTGCAACGTGGTTATTCCAATCCTGAGTCGATTGTGGCAGGTGGCGCGATTGGTTCAGATTGTCATGATCATGGGCATGGTACTCTGCGAACAGGCGAACCGATCATTGTCGATATTTTCCCTCGCAATCGCAAAACGCTATATAACGGCGACTGCACTCGAACCGTAGTGCATGGTGAAATCTCGGATGTTTTGAAGAAGATGCATACTGCTGTGGTTGCTGCTAAGAAAGCAGCCGAAGATGTAGTGCGACCTGGCGTGACGGGTCAACAAGTTCATGAAGCGACGATTGCGGCGATGCAAGCTCATGGATATCCGATGGGATTGCCACCGAAAGATGCGCCAAGTGGTTATTGCAGCATGACGCATGGGACGGGTCATGGTCTCGGCTTGGAAGTGCATGAGCCACCGTTGTTGGACAAAGGTGGTCCTGTATTGATTGCAGGTGATTGTCTAACGATTG
>JBILTA010000046.1:0-15461 GCA_044371785.1 Pirellulaceae bacterium
TGGGTGGCATGGGTGGCATGGGCGGCATGGGTGGCATGGGTGGCATGGGCGGCATGGACATGGGCGGCATGATGTAGTTCGTCCCCTGCGATCCCGTTCGACAAGTTCAAAACAAAAACATATTCGTTTGCAAATAAGGAATTAGAAAAACATGGCCAAAATCAACATTCGTCCTCTCGATGATCGTGTCGTTGTCAAGCCGATGGCTGCAGAAGAGACCACTGCTGGTGGTATCGTTTTGCCTGACACTGCCAAAGAAAAGCCACAACGAGGTAAGGTCGTAGCAGTAGGACCTGGCAAGCTATTGGACAATGGACAACGCGGTGGTTTGTCGGTCCAAGTGGGTGACGAAGTTATCTTCGGCAAGTACGGCGGAAGCGAAGTAGAAGTCGACGGCGAAGAAGTAAAGATTCTTCGCGAGAGCGACATTCTCGCCAAGTTGGTTTAATTTTCGTTCGGAACATTCCATCATAAATGAAAAGATAGAGGGTACTTGGCGTGGCAAAGCAATTATTGTTTGACGATCATGCCCGCGCCCGTATGTTACAGGGCGTGGAAAAATTGGCCAACGCTGTCGCAGTCACCATGGGGCCAACCGGTCGCAACGTGATCATCGACAAGAGTTTCGGCGGTCCGACAGTTACCAAAGACGGTGTAACTGTGGCTAAGGAAATTGAGTTGGAAGATCGCTTCGAGAACATGGGCGCGAAGCTCGTGGTTGAAGTGGCTCAAAAGACTAGCGATTTGGCTGGTGACGGTACAACAACGGCAACCGTTTTGGCACGGGCAATTTTCAAGGAAGGTCTCCGCAACATTGTTGCCGGTAGCAATCCAACTGCGATTCGTCGCGGTATCGAAAAGGCCGCTGAAGCTGCTTGCGAAAAGTTGCTATCGATGGCTAAGCCAGTTAGCGATCCCAAGGAAGTTGCTCATGTTGGTGCAATCAGCGCTAACAATGACATGGTCATTGGTGAGTTGTTGGCTGAAGCCCTGCAGCGGGTTGGGAAAGATGGTGTGATCACTGTCGAAGAAGGCAAGACCACAGACACTGTCGTCGACTATGTTGACGGTATGCAGTTTGATAAAGGTTTTGTGTCGCCTTACTTCATCAACAATCCCGGCGAAATGAATTGCACGATGGAAAACGCCCTGTTGTTGATCTACGAAAAGAAGATCAGCAACATTCGCGATTTAGTTCCCATCTTGGAAAAGTCCAGCCAAACCGGCCGTCCATTGTTGATCATCGCTGAAGATGTTGACGCAGAAGCGTTGACGTTGTTGGTGGTCAACAAGCTGCGTGGCACTTTGAATGTATGTGCCGTGAAGGCTCCTGGTTTCGGCGATCGTCGCAAGGCTATGCTCGGTGATATCGCTGTGTTGACCGGCGGTACTTTCATCAGCGACGACCTCGGTATTCAGCTAGAAAAGATTTCGCTGGAACATCTCGGTCGTGCCAAGAAGATCGTAGTAGACAAAGGTAACACCACCATCGTTGAAGGTAGCGGTGATCGTAAGTCTATCGACCTACGCGTTTCGCAAATCCGTGCTCAACTTGAGCAAACCGACAGCGAATACGACAAGGAAAAGTTGCAAGAGCGATTGGCTAAGTTGGCCGGCGGCGTAGCTGTTATCAGCGTCGGTGCCGAAACTGAAGCTGACATGAAGCAGAAGAAGGCTCGTGTTGAAGATGCTCTGCACGCAACTCGCGCAGCTGTTGAAGAAGGTATTCTTCCAGGTGGCGGCGTTGCCCTTGTTCGCTGCTACGAAGCTGTTGAAGCTTGCCGTGACAGTTTGAAGGGTGATGAGAAGATTGGTGCAACGATTGTGCTGCATGCACTTTCGGCCCCAATGCGTCAGATCGCTGACAACGCTGGTATCGATGGTTCTGTGGTTGTCGACGAAGTCAGCCAGAAGAGTGGCAACATGGGCTATGACGCGTACAGCGGCCAATATGTTGACATGATGAAGGTTGGTGTCATCGATCCTGTTAAGGTGGTTCGCACTGCCCTGACCAACGCTTCTAGCATCGCAGGTCTGATGCTGACAACCGAAGCTATGGTCACCACCTATGACAAGGAAGATAAGAAGAAGCAGCGAATTGAAGGCGTTGTAGCGTAAGTTCGCGGCGTAGGGACCGCTAAGGTTTAGGCTGATCAGCCAAAGGGCCACACCTTCCAAGCGGGAGTGTGGCCCTTTTTTGCGTTGAGGATTCGATGGCCGAAAAACGTTGTTATTACGAAGTACTAGGCGTTGCTCGTGATGCATCGCAAACCGATATCGCTCGCGCGTATCGAAAACTGGCGATCAAGTATCACCCCGATAGCAACCAGAACGACGACTCAGCAATCATACAGTTCAAGGAGGTTGCTGAGGCGTATGAAATTCTTAACGATTCGGATAAGCGGCGACGCTACGATCAATTTGGGCATGCGGGAGTGCAGCAGCAAGGTGGCGGCGGCCAAGACATGGAAGATATCTTCGAGCATTTCGGTGAAATGTTTCGAGGTACCATTTTCGATGACTTCTTCGGAGGTGGGCGTGGTCGCGGACGTGCTCGACGTGGAGCCGATGTTCGCTGCGATATCACATTGACCTTGGAGGAAGCGGCAGCGGGCGCCAAGAAGGAAGTGAAGTTGGTGCGGCATTCGGAATGCCAAACCTGTAGCGGTTCTGGGGCAGCTCCTGGTTCAAGTCCAGAAGTTTGTCGTCGCTGCCGGGGGCAGGGGCAAGTGGTGCAAGCCACGGGCATCTTGCGGGTTCAGACGACCTGCCCTGCTTGTCGTGGTAGCGGCAAAACGATTTCGAATCCATGTAAAGATTGCGACGGGTCGGGTGCTCAACCGAAAGAAGTGCGTCTAGAGGTTCCGATTCCAGCAGGTGTTGATGATGGAATGCGAGTTCGGTTGACGGGACAAGGGCAACCAAGTCCTGACGGTGGACCACCTGGCGACGCCTACTGCTTTATTCATGTCAAAGCTCACCCGTTGTTCCGTCGAGATGGGAACGATTTACAATTGCAAGTTCCCATTTCTTACGCACAAGCCGCGTTGGGGACAACCGTTGAAGTCCCCACGCTTGAAGGTGCTAAAGAGCTAGCAATACCCAATGGAACACAAAGTGGAGATGTCTTTAGAATTCGTGGAATGGGGATGCCAGATCCGCATTCCGGTCGACGAGGTGATTTGCTTGTCCACACCTTCATCGAAGTTCCCAAGAAGCTATCCACGCGACAAGAAGAGTTGTTACGCGAACTCGCATCACTCGATCATGAACAGGTGACGCCGCACCGAAAGTCCTTCCTCGAAAGGATTCGCGATTACTTTATCGGACAAGCAGAAGCGAATGAAAATGCGGCTAAAGAAGAGGAGAAATAAACAGCATGAACAACGAATCAGAAAACAATACCCAAAACCAAGGCAATGTGGATCAAGTGTTGGCCGATAATGCTGATGGCGCGACGGTAACGCCCGAGCAGCCTGTGACTGCCGATCAGCTCAAACAAGAACTTAAGGTTGCGGTGGAGCGAGCCTTGCGTGCTCAAGCTGAACTTGAGAATTTCCGCAAGCGAGTTTACCGCGACACGGAACAGCAGTTGAAGTTCGCCTCCATGGGTATATTGAAGGATATGTTGGAAGTTGCGGATAATCTGCAACGTGCCTTGGACGCAGCCGTTCAGGCCGATTCTACCGGCAGTGTGGCTCAGGGAATTCAAATGGTACAGAGTCAGCTTCAAACTGTTTTGGTGAAACATGGTTGTCAACCGATTGAAGCTTTAGGAAAACCGTTCGATCCCAACTATCATGAAGCCTTGACTCAGATGCCGAGTGCGGAACAACCTGCAGGTAATATTCTGCAGGAACTGCGAAAGGGATATATGTTGCATGACCGCGTAGTGCGTCCGTCTCAGGTCATTCTCTCGTCCGGTGCGCAGTAATAAAAAGGAATGGAATAAAATGCCAACCTACGATTATCAATGCGATGCATGTGGACATGCCTTCGAGTTATTTCAAGGGATCAACGATCCTGTGGAAACCAAGTGCCCCGCCTGCAAAAAGAAAAAGCTCAGACGCCTGTTAGGCACTGGTGCAGCGATTGTGTTTAAAGGTAGCGGTTTCTATCAAACTGACTATCGTAGTGACTCCTATCAAAAGGCGGCTAAAGCGGATAAGTCGTCAACGGAGGGTTCTGCAAAATCAGAGAGCTCGACGAAATCGGAAAGCAAGAGCGATTCAGGTTCAAGTAAGTCCAAGAAGAAATCTGGATCGTCGGATAAGTAGAGCTGCCAATGCCCCAAAATTTGTTCAAGCATCAACTCGACAATGGAATGATTCTGATCGCTGAGCCGATGGCGAATCTGAAGTCGGCTTCGTTCTGTTTAACCATTCCGGCTGGTACGATGCACGAGCCTCAAGGACTGCAGGGCTTGGCCTCGATTTGTTGTGACATGATTCAACGCGGAGCTGGGGAATACAATAGCCACGACATCATCAATCATCTCGATTGTTTAGGTGTCGAACGCGATGATGGTGTCTCGACTTATCATGTGTCGTTCCATGCTTCGATGATTGCTGAGGTTCTTCCCGACGTTCTTGAAATCTACTCAAAGATCGTGCGGGAACCGCATATGCCCGACGAGGAGTTGGAGCATTCAAAGGCGGGCGCCTTGCAAGAACTGCGCGGACTGGAAGATGAGTTGGCGCAACGTTGTTTTCGTGATCTGAAACGCATTCGTTATCCTGGTCCTTTAGGTCGTTCACCGCTTGGGGATGTGGCTGGGATCGAAGCCATCGATCGCCAACAATTGCTCAATTATCATTCCAAGTTTTATGTGCCTCACGGGACAATCCTTTCGGTCGCTGGGGCAATCGATTGGGAACCGTTAGTGGAATTGGTGGAAGGGCTATTTGGACGCTGGGGAAAGAGTCTGGCGCAGCCGATTCCGCAACCGGAAGTTGTTTCGGCGTACAAGCATATTGCCTATCCCTCGCAGCAGACTCAGATCGCTTTGGCCTACGATGGCGTCCCCTATGGACACTCCGACTATTACCGTGCCCGTGCCCTGGTAGGGATTTTGAGCGATGGCTTGAGTTCGCGGTTGTTTACCAAGGTGCGTGAAGAGAATAGTTTGGTCTACGCCGTCAGCGCATCGCCTCATTCGTTATATGGCTGCGGTAGTAATCTGTGTTACGCTGGCACACAAACTCAAAAAGCACAAAAGTGTTTTGATTTAGTTTGGAAAACCATTCTGTCGCTGCGCGATGGCATCGAGCAAGATGAGCTTGATTGTTGGAAGGCCAGAATGCGAACATCGTTGGTGATGGAGCAAGAGTCTTCTTTAGGACGAGCTTCGCAAATGGCTTCTGATTGGTTTTATCTCGGTCGCATCGTTCCGCTCGATGAGACTCAGCTTGAAATTCAGAATTTGACGACGGAATCGTTGCAGCAGTATAGCATAGAGAATCCGCCTCAAAACTTTACAGTGGTTACCCTTGGCGAAGTGGAATTGGAGTTACCCGATGGAATTTCGGCAAGCAAAATTGAGTAATGGGCTGGAGGTTGTTGCCGAAATTCATCCCACTGCTCTGACTGCTTCGTACGGTATCTTCGTCAACACCGGAGCGCGGGATGAGCAACATGAAGTTGCCGGTGTCAGCCATTTCCTTGAACATATGGTCTTTAAGGGAACAGGAAGACGCTCAGCGGCCCAAGTGAATCTGGAGTTTGATCGGATTGGTGCTTCCGCTAATGCTTATACGTCGGAAGAGCGAACCGTTTACCATGCCACGGTGCTGCCTGAGTTTCAGAAGCCCGTCATGGACCTGCTTTGCGATCTGATGAGTCCAGTGCTAGATGCAGAGGAGTTTGGTAAGGAGAAAGATGTCGTCTTGGAAGAGATTGCCATGTACGACGATCAGCCACCTTATGGCGGTTTCGAAAAAGCGATGGAGATGTATTTCGGCTCGCATCCTTTGTCGGCTCGAGTCTTGGGTACATATGATTCTGTGTCGCGTATGTCCGTAGAGCAGATGCGAGATTACCATCAACAGCGGTATGCGACGGGCAATATGATCGTCTGTGCCACCGGGAACGTAGATTTCGATCGGCTGGTAGAACAAGTGTCTGAGGCTTCTATCCATTGGCCCGTCGGAACACGTATTCGCGAGAACTTTGAAGTTGCCATTCATCCAACGGCAGCTGTGATGCAGCATCCTGCGGCTTGTCAAAACTATTGGATTCGGATTAGTCCCGGCCCAAGTCGCCGCGACACTGATCGGTATGCCATGCGCTTGTTAGCTACGATTTTGGGCGACGAGACGGGTTCGCGCATTTTTTGGGAATTGATCGACACCGGCTTGGCCGAAGGGGCAGCTCTGTATTGTCAGGAGTTTGATGATGTAGGCTTGGTGCAGGCCAGCTTATGTGCGGGTCCAGAAGATTTTGACGCGGTGCAAGAGTTGTTGGTTAACGTGATTCATTCTGGAGTGACTATTCCCCCTACGCAAGATGAATTGGAACAAGCGTTTCATAAGATCAACGCAAGTATAGTTTTGGCATCAGAACGAAGTTCCAATCGCCTGTTTACGGTTGGTTCTGCGTGGTTGAGCCGCCGGGCTTGGGAGACAGCTGACGAGATCGTAGCGCGATATCGGGCAGTGACGCTGGATGATTTGCAGCGTGTAGCTAATTTGTATCTCAAGCAACCTGCGATCAGCCTGTTGGTCTGTGGCGAAAAGTGATCGATTTGGACGGGCCGTTTAGCCAGTGCGGTTCGTCTGGCTCAGCCGTAAGTCTGTCCTGAGCTGCTCTCTTGGACACCTCTCTGGATTTTCCTAGCTCGTGCACCGCAGTTAGGTAAGGTGCTCGCGCCGCAAGTTGATCCAGCGATCGACGAGAGGACGTTTTTCGCCGTTGGGACCGAAGAGGCCCGCGTTGGGATACTGATGCGGATACGCATCGGATAGCTGACTCCACAAAATACCTTGAACGGCTTGTTTGGCAAGCATCAATTCCAGTACGTCGGCGGCAGCTGGCGGACCAGCCGTATCGGACGACTGAACGACAGCTGGTTTATTCTTGCCTGTATCGACGGGAGGTTGTCCCGGCTTCGGCAACGCTTGATGAGAAAAGGGAAACCACGAAGTGACCATACCCATCTTTGGGTTCGCATTGCGATCCGTTTGCGTCGATAGTGGTTGCCGCATCAACAACATCAAGGGTAAGCCCAACAACGACCACTGATCGACCAAGCGATTGAATTCAAGCAGGTCGCGTGGCAAGGTACCGCTTGGCCAATAGTTGTGATTGACTTCGAGACCTATGCCGCTCAGGCCTAAGTCGGCACGAATCAAGGCGTCGACAAAATGCAACGGCGAGATCGCTTCTTGATAAGCCCCCAGATATTCACACCATGGTTGGTCGACACTGATGATAACTGCAGCTCGATCATCTAGGCTGCGAACCATCTGAATGGCATGAACAGCCAAACGTAGTGCCTGCTCGTCGGTCAAGCGAAGTTCATTTGGCGCGTTGAGACCTGCAGCGACATGCCACAGATGAATCTTGCCGCGATAACGTGTTACAACATCGCGAACATGTTCCATCACTGCTTCGAGTAACTTCTCAAAGGGATCTTCTACCAACATTAGCCATTCTGGAAGCGGTTGTGATTGAAGTGAGAACAATGGACCGCCGCTGATACGCAAGCCACGTTGTCGGGCCCAAGCAATTTGCGAGTCGGGTATTGTATAATCCGCTTTACCAGAACCTTTGCGAATCAAGTTCCAGTCCAGTGGTACACCAACTGTGTTGGATAGATCGAGGATTGGAAATTGTGTCAATTGTTCGATCGGAGCAAAGGGTAATTGCACTCCGATCAATGTGGAAAGGCGTGGCTCTTGTTGGTGGCGGCAGAGGAGAGCTTGTTCGGTATAGCCGCGACACAAAAGTTGATTGCTAAAAAGAGCGTTTTCGATCGCAGCTTCCACAGCTTTATCATGTTCATCACCCTGGGGTGTTAACAACGCATCCAAAAAGCGATCTAAGGCGATAGCAGAGCGGTTAAGAAATTCTTCGGATAGGCGTAGGCCTAGACGTTGCCACTCAAAGGCTTGGCTCCGCATGCGATGAATGGTACCACGTGCGAGTTCTAACCCGAGATCGTAAGGTGCAGTGCTCTTGCGAAGGCTAGTAGTCGAGAGGAGCAAGGGGCCATGAAGTTTGGTGGGCCAGATGACACTGAGTCGCGACGATTCATCGATTGAGCGTTCGATGGCATAGGTAGTATTGAGGTTCGATCGTCTGCAATACCAAGGTAGTCCTTCGATTCCGGTTAGATAGGCTGTTTGCCAGGCTAACGGATCCATCGAGAAAGTCTTTGGGGTTTCGAATCGTAAACCGGCCATGAATCAGTAACTGCTTTCCCGAATATTCCACCAAGAACGACCCAGTGTGAACAGCCCACCTACCCCCAGCATTAGGAGCTATGTTTTGTTCATATGATTCGATACCACCGCGACTTCAAGGTTCTCAAGCCTCAACCACCGCACCTGTACATGAAAGGAGGACGTTTACAGGATCAGGAAGATATGGGATAAGGGCTCTTGCACGGTTGCGCAAATCTAATCCAATCATAGACTTCGTGCAATTATGCTTGCTTCCTACATGGCTTATTTCCCGAAAGTCTACCCATGTCTGCCTGTGTCCTAAACACTCAACTCCCATTCCCAAAGCGAAGCGGAAAAGTACGTGATGTCTATGACCTTGGCGACCGGTTACTGATCGTCAGCACCGATCGAATCTCTGCCTTTGATTATATCCTCCCAAACGGCATCCCGGATAAAGGAAAAGTACTCACGAAGATGAGTTGCTTTTGGTTTGCGCAGCTCCCTGTCGCCAATCATTTGCTCAGTCATGAATTACCGGCAGAGGTGAAAGATCTTCCCGAGGCGGCATCTTTGGAAGGTCGGGTGATGGTGGTGAAGAAGGCGACCGTGGTGCCATTTGAGTGCGTAATTCGCGGGTATTTGGAGGGGTCCGGGTGGGCGGAATACCAACAAAATAAGGCTGTTTGTGGGGTAAAGCTCCCCAATGGTCTCGTGCAATGTTCGCAATTGCCTGAACCCATTTTTACACCCGCTACCAAAGCGGAAAGCGGTCACGATGAAAACGTATCCTTTGAGTATATGGCGGGCAATGTTGGCGTCGAAGTCGCTAGTCAATTGCGCGACCTGAGCCTGTTGGTATACCAAAAAGGGGCCCAAATTGCGGCTCAAAAGGGTGTTATCATCGCGGACACTAAGTTGGAATGGGGGTGGCATAACGAGCAACTCATTCTCGTCGACGAAGTACTTACCCCAGACAGCTCTCGATTCTGGCCAGCGGATCGTTATCAGCCGGGCAGGAGTCAACCTTCACTTGATAAGCAATTCGTTCGAGAGTGGCTTATGCAATGCGGTTGGGATCGCAATTCGCCTCCCCCTCCCCTCCCCCAGGAGATCGTTGATAAGACATCCGAGAAGTACAAGGATGTGCTCCAGCAATTGGCTGGCGTAAGTGTATAGCGGGGAGTTCGCTTTCAACAAAAAAACGCCTGGCGAATGCGCCAGGCGTTTTTCATGTTACTAAGGTCAAGCAAGCGAACAAGTATCGCGACATTTGATTCGCGATGCCCATTTCACACAGACTCGTTTCGCGCGGACTCGTTTCGCGCGGACTCATCTCTACCCAGCGCGTTTCGAGCCGGTGTAAGCTGCTTACTTTTTATGTCGGCGGATTGCTTCGACAACCGCATCGCCCATTTCGGCAGGCGAAGGAGCCACAACGATACCAGCAGCTTCCAAGGCGGCAACCTTTTCAGCGGCCGTTCCCTTGCCACCGGTGATAATTGCACCGGCATGGCCCATGCGTTTGCCAGGAGGAGCGGTACGGCCCGCGATGAAGGCGGCTACCGGTTTGGTAACGTGAGCCTTCACGAAGGCAGCGGCTTCTTCTTCGGCGTTGCCACCGATTTCGCCGATCATCAAAATGACTTCCGTTTGGTCGTCTGCTTGATAACGAGCAAGAAGATCGATGTACGAGGTACCGACGATTGGGTCACCACCCAAGCCAACGCAGGTCGATTGACCCAAACCGAGTTTGGTTGTTTGCCAAACCGCTTCGTAGGTCAAGGTACCGCTACGGCTCATGATGCCCACTTTGCCGGGCTTATGGATGTAACCGGGCATGATGCCGATTTTGCATTCACCCGGGGTGATCAAGCCTGGGCAGTTCGGTCCGATCAGCACGCTCTTGCTCTTTCGAACGGTTTCATAAACGGGCACCATGTCGATGACAGGTACGCCTTCGGTGATAGCAGCGATCACTTCGATACCGGCATCCACGGCTTCCAAAATGGCATCAGCCGTAAATGGAGGTGGCACGAAAATCATCGTGGCGTTAGCACCCGTTTTTTGAACGGCTTCTTCCACGGTATCGAAAACAGGTAGCCCTTCGACGGTTTCGCCCGACTTGCCCGGTGTCACACCACCGACCATTTGGGTTCCGTACTCTTTGCAACCTTTGGTATGAAAGGCTCCCGCTTTTCCGGTGATGCCTTGGCAAATAACACGGGTGTTCCGATTGACCAAAATACTCATAGCTTTTACTGCGCGAATCTCAAAATGTGGGATGATTTTTCACAAAGCGAATCAGCAGGTCGCGTGCTTACGAGGCAACGCCAGCCGCAGCGACAACTTTCTTGGCAGCATCGGTGAGGCCGTCAGCAGCGATCATATCAAGACCGCTTTCTTTGAGCATCCGCTTGCCTTCTTCCACTTCGGTTCCTTCAAGACGCACCACCAAAGGCACATTGAAACCAACCTCCTTCGAAGCTTCAATCAACGCCGTCGCAATCGTTGTGCAACGGGCGATACCGCCGAAGATGTTGACCAATACGGCTTTGCAGTTCGGGTCTGAAAGCAATATGCGAAACGCTTCAGTGACCTGTTGTGTGTTCGCACCACCACCAACGTCCAAAAAGTTGGCGGGAGCACCACCGTGATACTTGATGATGTCCATGGTGGCCATCGCCAAACCAGCACCATTTACCAAGCAACCAATGTTGCCTTCAAGTTTCACGTAGCTCAAGCCCGCATTGCCAGCCCGAACTTCGGCTGGCTCTTCTTCGCCGATATCACGCAATTCTTTGACATCCGCATGACGAAACATCGCGTTATCATCGAAGGTCACCTTGGCATCCAAGGCAATCATCTGATTATCAACGGTGATCACCAATGGATTGACTTCTACGAGCGAGCAATCGTAATCTACGAAGAACTTGCACAATGTTTTCATGAACGACTCAGCGCTGCGAGCTGCCGGGCCGGTGATGTTAAGTTTCTTGCAGAGTTTACGAACTTGGAAGCTATCCAATCCACGTTGTGGGTCGAAGTGTTCTTTGAAGATCTTCTCTGGTGTTTCGGCAGCTACTGCCTCGATCTCGACACCACCTTCGCTGCTCACCATCAGAACGGGTTTGCAAGCGGCTCGGTCGACGACAATGCCTAGATAAAGTTCGCGAGCGATTTGGCAACCTTGTTCGACCAAAACTTGACGAACTTCGCTACCAGCAGGGCCAGTTTGAATCGTAACCAGCTTCTTGCCGAGCAAGCCAGTCGCAACAGCGGCTGCTTCGGCTGCCGTTTTAACCAATTGCACCCCGCGTTGTTTGGGGTTGTCAATAACGGTTCCCTTACCGCGACCCCCAGCGTGAATCTGGGCCTTCACCACAGCCACTGGGCTACCTAAGCTCTCGAACGCTTTTTGTGCTTCTTCAGCACTTCGAGCAACGTGACTTGCCAATACGGGCACACCAGCTTTTCGGAATAGCTGCTTCGCCTGGTATTCGTGAATCTTCATTTTGCTACCGTAGTTGTTCGTTAATGGGCAGCTCTCGTAGATACGACGTTTGGGCGTCCAAAAGCACTCCGCGCGTCGCTGTCCAACTGCCCCGCCAAAAGAATAAGTTCGGGATTATAGGTCCACCCCCCGCAGACCACAAGCGGCCCGTCGAGAACCGCTTCGGCAGCAACCAACGAAAAAAGGGGACGCCAGTGATCTGGAGGCCCCTGTCCGTAATTCGGTACTTCTGCGTCGCGGTAATTTTGCGTCGCAGTAATTTTGCATCGTCTGCAAAGAAGCTGTTGTCGGCTGCGACTATTCCCTAAGCGTGGACTTGATCCTACTCGTGGACTTCATCCTGTAGGCCAAGTTTTTTCATTTTCTTGTAGAGCGTCGTGCGATTGATGCCCAGTTGCTCGGCGGTCAGGTTTCGATTCCAGCGGTTCGCTTGGAGGGCATTTAAGATGATCTGCTTTTCAGGCAAACTCATCGCTTGTCGCAATCGATCGCTGGTCATGGGCATCGCGCTATGCGGCACGATGTCGCGTCTTTGCACTTGCGGGGGTAGATCGGCTGCCTCAAGCAATGGTCGCTTCGATAAAAGCACTGCCCGCTGAACGACATTTTCCAACTCGCGGATGTTACCAGGCCAAGAGTACTGAAGCATTTGCTGTATCGCTTCACTAGTAAAGCCTTCCACTTCTTTGCCAAATTCTTGGCGGCACTCTTGCAAAAAATGCTCTACGAGAAGTGGCAGATCACCGATTCGCTCGCGCAACGCCGGCAGTTGTAAGTGAATCACATTGATTCGATAAAACAAGTCTTGGCGAAACTTGCCCAAACGAACCTGTTCTTCCAAGTTCTCGTTGGTTGCTAGGATCACCCGTGAGTCGACGTTAAAGGTCTCGTTGCCACCCAACGCTTCGAATTGAAACTCTTGTAGTACTCGCAATAATTTGACTTGAAGGGCGGGCGTGGCTGTGCCGATTTCGTCGAGGAATATCGTCCCTCCATCGGCTTGTTTGAATTTTCCAACTTTGTTGTGAGTGGCGCCCGTAAAGGCACCGGTCACATGCCCGAAGAGTTCGCTTTCCAATAAATTGTCGGGTAAAGCACCACAAGCCACTTCCACAAATGGATTGTTGCGACGTTTGCTGCGTCGATGCACAGCTCGAGCGATCATCGATTTGCCCGTGCCGTTTTCTCCCGTAATCAAAACCGTGGCTCGTGCATCCGCAATCGCTTCAATCACCTCGAAGATCTTCAACATGCGATAGTCGTGACTGAGAATGTTCTCCATTCCGAAGCGACGGTCGAGTTCGGCCTTAAGCCGCTCGTTTTCGTCGGCAATCAAACGCTGTTGTTTGGCCCGCTTCAAAGCAGTGAGTAGCTCTTGATCAATCAGCGGTTTCGTTAATAGATCGAAAGCACCTCGCGATACGGCTTCTGCTCCCGAATCGGGGCCACCATAACCGGTCATCAAAAGAAACGGTGTAGCGGGTGCTCGCTTCTTTGCGAAATCCAGCACTTCGAACCCCTCTCCATCGTCCAAGCGGATATCGCACAGGATTAGGTCGAATGTTTCCGCCCCGAGCTTCTTCTTGGCGTCCGAAACACGCCAGCATGGCGTTACCTGAAAACCCTCACTCTCCAACCACTGGCTCATCGAGTCGAGCAACCAACGATCGTCGTCTACGAGTAAGATATGTCCCTGTTCCGATTTCGATGACTGGTTCATGGATGCAAGCTTCGAGCAGGATGTTTATGGAAGGCAACATTTCGTTCCTTCTTGTATCTAGGTTACGGTTTGCTGCTTTGCCGCACCGCAGAGGCCGAAAATCTTTACTGAACCTCCTAATTTCTTAAGGGAATCCCCGCGATCGCTTTCGTTTTTTGCCAAAGGGGGTGTGTTCGCCGTCAAAATCGACGTATTTTCGCTATTAGGGAGCTTTATCGCACACTTTGGAACGGGGCTTCGCTATTAGGGTGGACTCACGAGGGAGGGGCCTTGGTTTTGCTAGAAAATTCCTTAAAATCCACCATTCTTACGTAATGGTGATGGTGGACAGCCACGATTACTTAGCGTATTTTTATACTGACCCCCACGAAATGGTTCCGTTCTAAGGTAGCCTTTGCGTTCCGGGGCAAACGCTGCATTGCTTAGGTCTTTGCCAGCATTTCGAATTTACGATTGTTTGTTTTTCGAGAAGAAAGATCTCTCCTATGGCGATACGTGTCTTGGTTGCTGACGATCATGAAGTCGTTCGCATGGGACTAAAGGCGTTGTTGACCGGACCGGATGTCGAAGTGGTTGGCATTGCTAAATCAGGCACGGAAGTGCTAGAAGTTATTGATACGCTTACTCCCGATGTAGTCATGTTGGACGTTCGCATGCCGGACGATGAAGGGCTTCAAACTCTAGAAGTCCTTCGACAAAAGTCTCCTGAGTTGGGCATCATCATGTTGTCAACGTATGACAACCCAACTTACATCGCTCGCGCAATCGCTTTGGGGGCGAACGATTATATCCTCAAGGGTTCTAGCAAGAACGATATCCTCGACTCGGTCCGCCGTGTTGCGAAACGCGAACTCCCCACCGAAAGCAATGTGATGCGTCGCGTGCGAGCCACCATGGCTCGACGTAAAGATCGAGCTGACTCCAAGGATGTTCCGCTGACCAATCGCGAATTACAAGTTCTGCGTCATATCGCACTGGGACTGAGCAATCGAGAAATCGGTTCGTCGCTTGGCATTAGCGTAGAAACCGTTAAAGAGCATGTGCAAAACATTCTGCGTAAGCTCGACTCACCAGACCGCACAGCGGCAGCTGTTTGGGCTGTCAAACTCGGGTTGGTCTAATTGAAGGTTG
Organism: Pirellulaceae bacterium; assembly: GCA_044371785.1. Taxonomy (GTDB): domain Bacteria; phylum Planctomycetota; class Planctomycetia; order Pirellulales; family Pirellulaceae; genus JAFLCP01. The sequence goes on from JBILTA010000046.1 coordinate 14,747, forward strand.
CCGGGAATTGACCCCATACAAGGCAATCTGACTAAGCCACGGCAATCTGACTGAATAACAAAGGAAGGCAAGGATTCACTCCTTGCCTTCCTTCTTTTTTGGGCATCGCAAAAGAGGGTTGGCCCGGTCCCAAAAGCAAGGTTCGTAATGTTCCCTGCGCAGCTAACAGGATTTTCTGCGCAGCCAACAAAAAAACTCGGCCTCATCTTCTGAGGCCGAGTTCTAAAATTCATCGCAATAGCTCGATCGTGAGACTAGTCCCACCACCATTGGTTTTCAGTAAGGCCTTGGAGCTGAGCACTGCTTTGGGTTTCCTTAATCTTGCCCGTAGCGTCAACCTTCTTGTTGTCGCCTTGGAAAGCCTGGCGAGGTTGAATATTCACACCACCACCGATTGGCGTTAGCAGTTTGCCGTTGTTGAAAAAGGTGTTCACGGCTGGCTCAACATGCAAAGGAGCCGCAAAGCGTTCGACCTTCAACACTGACTCATTCGCAAATGAACCAAGATCCCATTGCGATTGGCTGTAGAAATCGGAGTCTTGAATGAAGGCTGCAACAATCGACATGTCGATCAGGTTGCGAAGCTGTGCGTAAACGGGAGTTGTTTCGGCCAACTTGCTGTACTTCTCAGTGAATTCCTTAGTAAATTGTTGGCTCGCCTTGTTGACGTTGGCTTTGGCTTCACGCGAACCATCGTTCTTGACCAGTTCTTCCG
>JBILTA010000451.1:0-4937 GCA_044371785.1 Pirellulaceae bacterium
CACCGGTCTGTGGATTCGGTTCATAACGAATTCGGTTCACCACACTTTGAATGTTCTTAACACTTGTCCGATGGTCGTTGCAATGACGACCGAAAAAACGCAGAGAAACAATTGCTGCGTGTTGCGCTTGCGAAAAATGGCGCAAGGTGTCAGTCTCGAAAGTAATCCACTTCCGAATTGCACTGTTGTGTGCGAAGAATACGAGTTTCTCTTCTTCAGTGCAACAATCGGATGAAAATGCAAACTATAAACAGATGTTTGAAACGCCCAACAGCGCGGTCACGCCGGGCGAAAAAACGGTTCATGTCAAACTAGGCTAGGCTGCAGCGGACGATGCTCTCAAAGTAGTGGCAGACCCCGATGCAAAGTCCGCAACCGTTGGCGTCTCTGGTCCAGATTGCGACAACAAAGATTCCAAGCTGAAGGTAATAGTATCCATTTCGGATAGTTCGTTCGACTTCAACTTAAAAAGCGATTGCTCCGCTACCAGACAGTTGAGAGGCTAAAGTGTGAAGCCATTTCACCTTCTCTTCGTTATCCCAAGATATCTTGCATGACATTGCCATGTACATCGGTTAAACGGAAGTCGCGACCAGCGTAGCGATAGGTCAATTTTTTGTGATCTAACCCCATTAAATGTAAGATCGTGGCGTGCCAATCATGAATATGGCATTTGTTTTCAACCGCCTCATAACCTAAGTCATCGGTGGATCCATAACTGAATCCACCCTTGACTCCACCGCCGGCCATCCACGTTGTATAGCCTTTATGGTTATGGTCTCGACCATCTCCGTTTTGCGCATCGGGTGTTCTGCCGAACTCACCACCCCAGATTACCAGAGTGTCTTGAAGTAGACCTCGGGCTTTCAAATCCTTTAGTAACCCGGCGATTGGCTTGTCGATTTCGCGACATTTCTCAGGAAGTTCGGTTCGTAGTCGCGCGTGATGGTCCCAGTTTCCATGCGTGAGTTCGATAAAGCGAACGCCCGCTTCGGCGAATCGGCGCGCTAATAGGCATTGTCGACCGAAGGCATCTGTTTCACCCGCACCGATACCATACATTTCCAGTGTTTTGGCGTCCTCATTTGTGAGGTCCATCATCTCTGGAAGTTTGTCTTGCATGCGGAAGGCCAATTCATATGATTCGATGATACCTTCGATGCCACTGTTATCGACTTCATTGGTTTGCTTGTATGATTCCAGTTGCCGACGGTTCATGCTTTGAATGAACTTCAGCTGCCGACGTTGTTGCTCCGTGTTCAGAGCATCATTTCGAAGATCGGGAAGAGGTTCTTGATCAGGACCCTGTTGTGCAAAGCGAGCGGCAGGGCCACGGCCCTGCGGACGACCGACTTTGGTACCTTGATAAACGGCTGGTAAAAACGCACTGCCGAAGTTACTCGCAGAGGCGGGGGGGGGATTGAGGGCAATAAATCCAGGTAGATTCTCGTTTTCCGTCCCCAGGCCATACAAGGTCCAAGCACCTAAAGAGGGGCGCACAAACTGCGCGTTGCCAGTATGCATTTGTGTCATGGCCCGAGGATGGACGGGTTGATCGCAGTGCATACTGCGAATCAAACAGAGCTCGTCCGCCATCTTGGAAATCTCGGGCAATACTTCCGAAATCCATAAACCGCTTTTTCCACTTTGTTTGAATTTCCAAGGTGAAGGCATTAAGCGACTATTGGGGCCTCGATTGCCGCGTCCTTCGGATTCGACTAGCTTCGGCTTGTAATCAAAGGTGTCAACGTGTGAAGGGCCACCCTGCATGCACAAAAAGATCACTCGCTTGGCACGAGCCACGAAATGGGGCGACTTAGGATCAAGTGGATTGGCAGACGAATCGGAACTCAATACCGGATTCGCGGAACCGGCTAAGCCTGCGAATGCCAAATAACCAAAGCCTGCAGAGGCGGTTTGCAGAATTTGACGTCGGCTGATTGAATTTTGCATATTCATGATACACCTATTTTTTCACAAGCCTGATGAACGTTTAATCCAACCAACGAAATTCAGCGGTTGCCATGATGGCTTGGCATAGTTGGCACCATGCCGCAAATGTCTTCTCTGCACGGTTTCGGCCAGTGGCGGATTCTGCCGTATCATTGACAAACTTCAAGCTCATTTGTGTCTCATCAGCAGTCGGTGGACGGCCGAAACTGAGCATGAACAACTCACGCACACGCTCGGCAGATTTGCTCTGATCCTTCATCAACCGGCGTGCTAAGGCTTCGCTCTGTTGGATCACAAAATCGTTATTGAGCATGTACAAAGCTTGATCGGCTGTGCTCGAGATCTCCCGGATAGGGACTACCATACTCGGTTCAGCAAAATCAAAAACGGCCAAAGAGCGAGGGAGTAGATTTCGGGCTATGGGTAAGTAGACTGATCGATAATAGACGGGTGTCGAAAGTGGGTTTGACCGACCGCCTGCGAACATTCTTGCAGCTGCTCGCAAGCGTTCCGCAGAATCTGCGCCTGTAGGAGTCATGCCTGGCGCGTTGGTTGGAGCAGCCATCACAGCGGCCACAGGTCCGTTAGGTCCAACCATAGCGAATCCAAGCGCCGATATTAGCGAGCCGTTGGGGCGTTTATTGTCGATTTGTGCTGAGTTCGCCAGCATCGCATCACGAATGGACTCTGCGTCTAAGCGACGTCGATTACCACGTGCCAAGAACTCGTTGTCCGGATCCTTTTCGAATAGTTGTTGATCAACATTGCTCGATAAGCGATAAACACGCGATGTCGCTATATGCTTGATAAGTTTCTTGACCGACCAGTTATCTTGTATGAATTTGAGGGCGAGATGATCCAATAGGGCCTGTTGCTTTGTGCCTGGACCGGACATGCCAAAGTTATCTGGTTCGCCCACAAGGGGTTTGCCGATGAGATGTTGCCAGATCCGGTTCACCATAACTCGGGCTGTCAAAGGATTGGACTCATGGGTCATCCATTTCGCCAATTCAAGACGCCCGCTCGATTTCGCTGTCAGTTCCGTGTTTGCTGCATCGAAGAGGGCCACAAAACCTCGTGGAACTTCTTGCGCGGCTTTATCAATTTCACCACGAACCAATAAGCGAGCATTGGCAATTCGGTCTCGATCTTGAACACCCATGCATAGAGCTACTGGTTTGCCGCTTTCATCCACACTGGAGAGTCGAGATTTAATGGCGATAAGTTGTTGCTCCAAAATTGCAGCATTTACAAAGGCTCGCCTCGGATCGTTGCTGGGATTGTTATTGGGGTTGTTATTTGGGGAATTAGCGTTGGGTGCGCCGGGGCGATTCGCGGGGTTCGCATTCGGCATAAATTGTTGGCGTCGAGCCTGAGCAACTTGTACTTCAAGTTCCTTCACTTGCTCTTTAAGTTGAGCTAATTCCTCGGGAGGAATCGCTTTGAAGGGAGTCACTTTGTCGCTGAGAGGGAGGGTGAGCAGGCCGCTCGGTTGACGATTGCGTTGGCTACGGAACCCACCATAAAAAGTTTCAGTGCTTCCAAAGATACCCGCCAAAGCGTAATAGTCCGTTTGTCGGATCGGATCAAATTTATGATCATGGCACCGTGCACAAGCCACGGAGACTCCCATTACAACACGCGTCACTGTATCGATTTGCTCATCGATGAGATCTGCTTGAAACTGACGAGGGTTCTGTTCAATAAGCGCCTTCGGGCCAAGAGCTAAGAAGCCGGTCGCAATAAGATGCTCTTGCCATTGTTCATCTGTTTTGGCTGGCATCAGATCGCCGGCAATTTGTTCTTGCACGAACTTGTTGTAAGGTTTGTCGTTTTGAAACGAGTCGATCACATAGTCCCGGTATCGCCACGCGAAAGGAAAAGTCTGATCGACTTCTTTACCCGTAGATTCTGCATAGCGTGCCACGTCGAGCCAATGTCTTGCCCAGCGTTCGCCGTAGTGGGGTGAATCCAGCAAGCGATCTATCACGGCAGCAACCGCACTATCTTCCGATTCTTCGTATGCCTTAACAAACTCCCCGATTTCAGCGGGTGATGGTGGAAGGCCCGTTAAATCAAAATATAGTCTGCGAAGTAATTTGGTTGCCTCTGTATCACCGACCGGTTTAAGGCTTTCGCTCTCGAGCTTGGCAGCCACAAATTGATCGACTTCATTTTTGCACCAACTTTTAAGTTCCTTGAGTTCTGGGATGGAAGGAGCAGCTGGGGCTTGAAAAGCCCAGAATTTTCGACCTCTTTCGATGTCTTCATCGGTAACATTGGATGATATAGGTGCGACGCGACCACTGCGTGGGTCAGGTGCACCCATCTCAATCCATTGCTTGATATCCGCAATCATCTGAGGCGGCAAAGGTTTGCGAGGTGGCATGCGGAAGTCTTGATAGTTAATTGCATTCCACAGCAAGCTCTCTTCGAGCTTACCTGGCACAATGGCTGGTCCCGATTCGCCACCTGCTAACAAACTTTCACGCGTGTCGACGCCTAAACCACCACGGGTCCCCTGCCCTTCTGTAGAATGGCAACTATAACATTGCTCGACCAAAATGGGCCGTATCTTCGATTCAAAAAACTTCAGTTGTTCTTGTGTGTACTGAGGTGCTTCCTCTTGAGCCACCAGTGTTGGAGCACAAAGCAAAGCTCCTAACCAACAGCTTTGAAACAGGGTGTGGATACGCATAACTACGCCTTTCGCACAAGTTCAAGAATCCGTTATTCGAATCAAGATCGACGTACAAAAATTGAAACCGACCAAAATGTGCAGCTCTATTGACCATCGGAGGGTTCGGATTCTGGACGCTTCGGACGAACCGCTTCACCGTCTCGTCGGTTTTGTTGTTGCATACGTCCTTCAGCACCGGGACGTTCCATGCGTTCACGCATTCTTTGTGCGGCGACTTTCATCTCTTCAACGTCGAGTGCTCCATCGCCATTGGTATCCATCATGGCGGTGCGTTCTTTCATTT
>JBILTA010000452.1:0-4929 GCA_044371785.1 Pirellulaceae bacterium
AAGGGCAAGTCTGGTAAGGGCAAGTCTGGTAAGGGCAAGTCTGGTAAGGGCAAGTCTGGAAAGGGCAAGTCTGGAAAGGGCAAGTCTGGAAAGGGCAAGTCTGGTAAAGGTGGCAAGGGTGGCAAGAAGAAGTGCTAGTTTTAGTCTTCATCTAGCCGCATAACGATTGCAATAAAGAAATGGGCTACAAGCATGATCGAAACATCGGCTTGTAGCTTGTTAATCCGAGTGATGTTCTAACTTTGGAATGAAGGCTTGTTAGCATGCCGAAAAAAGCTCGAATGAGTTCCAATAGTAAGGCCAAGAGCAAAAAGGCCACCAGTAAGAAGAGCGTCAAAAACAAACCTTGTCCGCAATGTCAGGCAGGGCCGGAGTATTACCGGATGTTCTTTGACCAATACAAATTCGATGTGGATCTGGCGCGCGAGTTGACTGCAGACGGACGCGAGCCGTTCTTGCTGGAAAAAGATGATGTTGAACACGCTGTTGCTTGGGCGCATATCCATGAGCCGCATCTGGACCATGTTGATTTAAAGTATCCAGGTATAGTGGCTCATTATTGGTATGTCACCAAAGAAGACGAATTGCTGCATGGTACAGTTTTAATCGATGGTCACCATCGAGCCGCGCGAGCATTGCGGGATGATGTACCCTTCTATGTTCGCATTCTGAGTGAGGATGAAAGCAAACAAATCACCATGCGTGAGCCAGAATCGGTCTTGGCGAAACTCAAATAGGGACAACATTGAATGGCCACATTGGATGAAGCTGCTGCCCTGGCACAGCAGAGCGATCTTCCAACGCATTTACCGAGTCTTAATTCTTGGATCACACTTTGCGATCTAGGGAACGGTAGCTACGTGGTCAAAAATACTAACGATCGTACTTACTTTTCAACCGGCGAAGAAGAGTTCTTTATCTTGCAGCAGTTGCAAGCAAACTCTCCACGATCTTTACTCAAACAATCCTATACAGAGCGATTTGCTGAGAGCTTGGATGACGCAGATCTGGATTCATTTCTAGCTGCGATCGAACGCAAAGGACTGATTTCTGGTTTATTCGGACAGTCGCAGGTACAGCAACTCGATAGCGAAGATGAGGATATCGACGACGAAGACGAAATTGAAGTTGTCCGAGGACAAAAACGCTGGTGGAAGCAATCGGTCCTTTTCTGGCGCGTGCCTCTTGTAAATCCTGATCGCTTTCTTGCCTTTGTTGTTCAGCTTGTTCCATGGATTTGGACAAGAGCGTTTTTTATCGTTAGTCTTTGTGTTATGGGGTTAGCCACTTTTGTCCTGCTACAAAATGGCGAGGATCTTAGTAACTCAATCAAAGCCTCTTTTCGGTGGGAAACACTGATCGTATTGGCGTGTGCCTCTGTTGGCGCGACGGCGCTTCATGAGATTGCCCACGGTGCTACATGCAAGAGATTTGGCGGCGAAGTGCGCGAAGCCGGAATTCTCTTTTTGATGTTGATCCCATGTTTGTATGTCAATGTATCTGATGCATGGACCATTCCCAGCAAACGAAAACGTATGCTAATAACGGCCGCTGGCGGTTACATGGATCTTTGTGTATGGGCCACCTGTGTGCTGATATGGAGAATAACGCTGCCTGGTACATTCATTCATTATCTCGCCTTTGTTGTGGCTTCGGCATGTGGTGCGCGCGGAATAATGAACTTTAATCCTTTGCTACGGTTTGACGGCTACTATTTGCTTTCGGACGGTTTAGGGATACCGAATTTATACTCAACTGGCAGGGCATATTGGTTTGCTCATCTTGCGCATTTCTTGTGGGGAGCCCCCAAACCCAAGAAGGTAGAGAATGCGAATCTTCTTTTGGGGTACGGTTTAATGAGTTGGTTGTTTGCCCTCGCCTTCTTGAACATCGTACTGATCAATATGGTCAAGTATGCGACACTGGAATTCGGCGTTTTCGGTTTGTTCTTCGGATGTTTGCTTATGTTTTATGCCTTGCGGCGAGTGTTTCGTGGTTTTTTGGGTAGGGAGTTTTTGAAGATGTTGCAGTTACGTCGTCTCCGTCTTCTATTGTGGACTGGAGCTGTGGTTGGTTGCATTGCGCTACTCTTTATCATTCCGACACGCCATAACGTCTCCGGCGAGTTTGAAGTTCGGCCTATGGATTGCATGGATGTGCCCGCGCCGATAGGTAGTTTTATTGGCACTGTCTTGGTGCAAGATGGTCAGGAAATCAAAGCGGGTGAAAAACTGTGCGAGTTGCGGTCTCCCGAATTGACCAGTCAATTGGAAACCAAGCAGGCGGAATTGGTCGAGTCCGAAGCGATGTTGAAACGTCTGAAGGCTGGGCCACGCGCCGAGGAACTCACCGAACAAGAGTCAAGAGTTAAGCGGCTGCAGAGTTGGTGTGAGCTCGGGAAAGTAGAGGTCTCCACTATGCAAACGACACTGCGGCATCAGATGGAAGCTCTCGATCACCGAATCAAACAAGCGGAAGCAGAGCAGGAATATGCGCAAAAAGTTTTGGCACAATCCGAGCGTTTGTCGCAACAAGGAGCAATGGCTCCAGCCCAGTTAGATCGAGAGCGAACCAAATTGAGCGTACTCCAACAAAGACTCGCAGAAGTACAGTCGGAGCGAGCAGCGATTGAAACGGAAGGTATTCGGGGATCGGTAGCAGAATTGGCACGCCGAGAACAAGAGTTGGCAGATGCAGAAAGCAAGCTTCGTTTGCTCAAGTTGGGTTCAAGACCAGAGGATATTGAAGCAGAAGAAGCGCGACGCCAGCGATTGGCGGAAGAACTCGAATTTCTAAAGGAACAGCAGAAAGCTCTGAATGTGGTAGCACCCAAAAATGGCTTTGTGCGCACTATTCGGTTGCACGAAAAAATGGGATCCTATGTGAATAAAGGGGAACTGTTGTGCCAAATCGAAGCGTCCGGTTCGCCGTTGGTAGAGGTTGTCATTCAAGAGCAAGATGCTCTGGCCGTTAAGCCTGGGCAAATCGTCATATTTAAGGCTCGTGCCTTGCCACTGGAAATTCTCGAGGGACGGGTTGATCGTGTTGCCACGTCCGCTGAAAAAGTTCCTAACAAGTCTATTTCACCTACTGCCGAACCAAAAGGTCAAACAGTAGTCTTGTATTGCCATGTGGAGAAGGGAGCAGGTCAGCTGAAGTCAGGTATGACTGGCTTTGCTCGTATCCATCGCGGTTGGAGTTCAATTGGTCGTGTTTTGCAATTGCAGGCGTATCGATATCTACGCACTGAGTTTTGGTGGTAATCGGCTAATCGCGCAAGCCCAAGCGAAATACAACACAGATTGCATCAGCCTTCGTTGTGGCTTCCACTGAGGCCGTGCAGATTTGGCCAGATAGAAATCACTTCGACTGTTTCTCAACTGTTTCCAGCCAAAGGCGTGCTTCAGCGGTCCGCCGCTGTCGGTCTTGTTGCCGAAGTGCCTCTAAAATGCGAGCGTTATCCTGGCGAGACAAGGGCAATTTCACGGGTTCATTCAGTACACCAGCAGGAACTTCTTCTAAACGCCAATCATCGCTTTTTTGGGTTGCAAAAGGTAGGTCCTTGTTTCCCGTAGCTTGTAAGTTGGCTAATGGATTCCGTCCCCAGCCATAGCGAAAATGTATGGGGTGGGGAACCATCAAACTTGTCAGCACCAGTTGTCTGCGATCATATCTAGGTCGGCTCTGTTCATCTTTGCCGACTTCCCGATAGGCTACATCTGCGGGATGGAATTTTCGATCTTCTCCAGCGATGGCAAAACCCTCGATTTTTCCATCGAGAGGATCCCCCACTTCGCGATCTATGGCAAGGACCAACGCCTCTTCTTGTCGCTCGATACGCTGAAGCATCGGCGGTTTCCAATCCAATTCCTTGTCGAATCCATACTGAGTGGCCAATGCCCAGCGTGCAATTCGCTCTCCTGCAGGTAGCTTCACTTGCGGATGATACCAGCGGCGACGCAAGTCATACGTACTGGCATAACCAATATTCTTGTCACCTGCGTTATAGAGTTTCAGAAAGGTAGAGTAATGGGCCGCACGAATGTCGATGCCCGCGTTGAACATCTTTTCACAGTAGTCATCTCGAGTCTGTGGATCTCCTTCGGTGCATAAAGACAAAATTCCAAAGGGCATTTGGGGATCCTGAAACGCTGCTCGCCAAGACTCGATCATCTTAGGGAAAATATCGAGGTACATTTCAGCTCCAATCGAGCCGTTGAAAGCGTTATTGTACCCTTGATGAAAGATCGCCCCTTTTACGGCAAGACCCTCTAAGGGTGCAATCATTCCTGCGTAACAATGCCCCGGATAGTTAGGATCACCTATCGGACCTGGACGCAAATCGCTCGGCATTTGTTTGCGATCTTCAGGGATAGCTTTACCTTCTGTGAGCTGTCGCTCTAGCCATTTTTGATGCTGGGTTACTCGCGTCTCAAGGTCACTCTTTGCATCCCACTTGGCGGCACCTTCCGAAAACTCCGTTAACTTCGCTTGGGTTGTCGGACTATCCATTTGCTGCAAAATTCCTAGGGGAGTCCATGTCTCTACTGTGGTGCCACCACGCGATGCATCGATAACGCCTATCGGAACGTTAGCCGCTTTGTGAAGACGGCGTGCAAATACATAGCCGATGGCGGAAAGGTCTCTGGCGATTTCGGGAGTGCATTCATCCCAATAACCTTTACGAAAATGTCGACCAAACCAGTCGCTCCATTCATTGAGACGCGCAAAGCTGAGTTTCTTTTCCGGACCTTGGCCATAAGGTACTGTCAGAATGCGAATTTCAGGATAGTTGGCTGAAACAATTTCAAGCGGACCATTTTCGACCTTAGCCAATTCGAATTCCATATTGCTTTGACCACCTAAGACCCAAACATCACCGATCAACACATTGGTCAATTCTAATTTTGCATCTTTTCCGCTGATGAT
>JBILTA010000453.1:0-4926 GCA_044371785.1 Pirellulaceae bacterium
TGAGTTTGGCAGCCGACTTGATGGAACATGGGGCAGGCAGGATCTACACCGCCTATTTCATGAAGATGTTGCAACATCAATTGCGTGGCAAGCTTGAGTTGTGGGAAGCTTGGCGAGAGCAAGCAGCGCGTGTAGGTGAGAGTCGAGTTTTGAGAACGATACGCGAGTTCGATGATGCTTATACGGCACCGCTTGCGGGCTTTGATTCGGCGGCGGATTATTATCGAAAGTCGAGTGGCAATCAGTTTCTCGATTCGATCAATGTTCCTTGTGATTTATTGGTCGCTAAAGATGATCCCATTGTGCCCTATGCAAGTTATCAAGGCTTATCGAGTGGTCAGCGTTGGTTGAAGCAGGCACCGGGTAGGATGTTTGCGATGGCGCATGGTGGGCATTTGGGGTTCATAGAGCAAACCGAATCGCCGCGTCTCCTGCGGAGCGATTCGCCCCATCCGGTTGATGCCATTGCACAGCGACGTTGGATGGATCGCTGGGTGATTTCAAGATTGGTACAAACTTTCCAATAAGTCGTTTCACGCGCAGTGAAGGCTTGCCTTGGGGTAGAGCAGGATTAGGACTAGCCAAGCTCAGATACTTCTGTCAACGTAGGCGATTCAGACGAGGGTGGTGCTGAATTTCAGAGTTGGGCTTCAAACGCACAGATTTCAGGGAAAGTCGGGATTAATGAAAATCTATACCAAAACGGGTGATGCTGGGATGACGGGCTTATTTGCTGGACCGCGTGTCAGCAAAGCCGATCCTCGGATCTGTGCCTATGGGACAGTGGATGAGCTAAATGCGGTTTTGGGCGTTTTGCGAGCTTCGGGGGTTCCAGAAGACCTAAATCCACTTTTGGAACAAATTCAGGTGGATTTGTTCAGTATTGGGGCGGAATTATCGACTCCTGATCCAGATGCAAATGGCGTCCGATTTTTGGGGAAAATCGATATCGAAAAACTCGAAAAATGGATCGACCAGCAGGAAGAATCGCTACCACCATTAAAGCAGTTTATATTACCGGGTGGTTCGCAGGCTGCTGCGATGCTGCATTTGGGCCGAACCGTCTGTCGGCGAGCGGAACGCGAAGTGGTCGCTTTGGCTTCACACGAGGGAGTTGCCGATTGTTCCACGGTAATTGTCTACCTCAACCGGCTTAGTGACCTATTATTTGTTATGGCCCGACGTGCGAATCAACTGGTTGGGGCAAGCGATGTACCCTGGAAACGGCCCACTGCATAGGGCTATGTTGCCGGAACAAGATAGAGTAAATTTTAAGTAATAGCGGAGAGAAAAACCGTACGCAGCGATGACGAAGGTTGTGATCCATTGTGCCTGCTGCTAGCGTATTCTCTGTCAATCTCTCCGAGGGAAAACCAATATGAAAAAAATTGAAGCAATCGTTCGGCACTTCAAGTTAGAAGATGTAAAGAATGCGTTGACGGAACGTGGAATCCACGGCATGACCGTCAGCGAAGTTCGTGGTTATGGTCGTCAAAAAGGTCACACCGAAATCTATCGCGGTACCGAATACGCCGTCGATTTCGTACCTAAAGTAAAAATCGAAGTTGTGTGCACCGATGCTAACGAGCAGACGGTCATCGACACGATTCTCCAAACGGCTCAGACAGGTCAGATCGGTGACGGAAAAATCTTCGTTACCAATCTAGAAAACTCCATCCGTATCCGAACTGGCGAGACAGGCGAGGAAGCCATCTAAAGTTTAGGGATAGCGCTTACCTCCTCTCTCAATCGGAAGCGATTATTCCATGCAGAGTCGCCCATCACTGCCGGCGGTTGTCCTCGACGCGCGGCAGAAACTAAGTGAAGGCCGCGTCAAGTTGCGAGCGCAACATGACGCTGGCTCTCCGGGTATTCAGGTATGCGCTCGCCTAACCGATCTCGTTGATGGTATCGTTTCCGGCATCTTTCAGCATTGCATTGATGAGCTCAAGCTCGAAGCCAATGTGGATGACATCGCGTTGATACCGCATGGCGGTTATGGTCGACGGGATCTTTCGCCTTACTCAGATCTGGATCTCATGTTGTTGCATGCTCCGAGTCAATCGCAAGCGGTGGTTCCGCTGGCTCGCATGTTATCGCAATATCTTGTGGACGCTGGGTTCACGCTTGGCTTTTCTGTTCGCACTCCATCTCAAGCATGCAGTTTGGCTTGGAAAGATGCTCAGATTTTTACATCGCTCGCCGAGAGTCGATTTCTTATCGGTAGTAACGCTCTGTTCAATCGTTTTTTCGAGGTTTTCCGCAACGGGACGGTGCGGCGTTGTTTCAAATTGATTGATGCGGTCGAACAAGCGCGCCGCGACGAACAACAGAAATTTGGCGAAACCGTGTTTTTGCTGCAACCCAACATAAAGCGTTCACGCGGGGGATTGCGCGACATCCATTTGCTGCGTTGGGTCGCATTCGCTCGCCATGGAATCAGCGATCCCGAACAGCTTAAGGAAATGGGGCTGTTATCGAGCGAAGATGCTCGGGTTATTCGCAACGGTTATCATTTTTACTTGCGAGTTCGGAACCAGCTTCACTTTGAGACGGGCAAGTCCCAAGATCAACTCGATCGCAACTGGCAATTGAAGCTGGCCCCTTGGTATGGCTGCAAAGGGGAAGATGGTGTGCTTCCCGTTGAACAGTTCATGCAAGAATATTTTCGCCACAGCAGCGAGATCTACTATACTACGACGCACTTTGTGTCAAACTCGCGAGTGCGATCCTCGATGGTGCGCTGGATTGGCAAAGCGATAGGTATTCCAATTGCCAAGGATTATCGGCTAGGTCCTCGTTACATCTGGGCCACCAAGGAAGGCCTGAAGCATTTGCAGGAACCATCTGCGGTCCTGGAACTGATGGACCTAGCGAATCGTTATCGCCGTCCTATTGAACATGAGACATGGCGAGCGATACGTTCGGCGATGATTGGAAGGCCGCAAGGTGAGTTAGGCGAGGAGTCGATTCAACGTTTCAAGTCGTTGCTGTCACGCCCAGGTCGTTTGGGAAAACTGTTGCGACGCTTGCACGAATTGAGAGTGTTAGAACAACTGGTACCCGCTTTTCGTCATGCCAGATGTTTACTGCAATTCAATGAGTATCACAAATATACAGTCGATGCGCATTGTATTCGCGCCGTTGAGTGCGCCACCGAGTTTGAACGGAGCGAACATTTAGTTGGTAAGATCTACCAAAAGATCAAACGCAAAGATTTGCTGCATTTAGCTCTCCTGTTACATGACTTGGGCAAGGGGTTTCCTGAAGATCACAGCGAAGTAGGTAAGGTGATCGCAGATGAGTCCGCACGTCGACTTAACTTGGAAGATAGTGAACGAGAGATGGTTGTCTTTCTCGTGCACAAGCACTTGATCATGACCCATACGGCTTTTCGTTATGATCTAAGTAGTCAAGATACGATCGTGCGATTTGCGGCTGAAGTTGGTTCCAGCGAAGCTTTGCAGATGTTGTTTGTGTTGACATGTGCGGATCTTGCTTCTGTTGGTCCGGAAGTGTTGAATCAATGGAAGTTGGATCTGATTACTCAGCTTTATCAACAAACCGAAGCACAGTTCCAAGACGAAAAGCCCGATGATCGATTCCAAAATGCCCTAAAGGATCGACGTTCTCAAGTGATGGCCTTGGTGCCACCACAAGGTGACCAGTCATGGTGGGCGGAAAACGTAGCCGCTCTCCCTGTCTCGTATCTGTTGCGAAACCCTCCTTCGCATATCGCGTATGAGTTAAGTCATTTGCGAGAACTGGAAGGTCAACCCGCTTTGGCTTGGGCACGCTATGTGTCGCAACAAGATGCTACGGAGTATTCCGTGGCTGTGAAACAAGGCTCTAAAACCCTTGGGGTTTTCTATCGTATCACGGGTGTTTTATCGGGAATGGGCTTGCAGATCCTCGAAGCCGAAATTCATACGCAACCGGGCGATATCGCCTGGGATCGTTTTTTCGTACAAGATCCAGATTTTCAAGGAGCTCCCCCCGAACATCGTTTGGATGAAGTATGTCGAAAACTTGAAAAGACATTTGATCCGAAAGCCCCCGCGACACCTGTGTTCCGCAAAGTTTGGAAACCGGTGGGTAAAGATGCGACGGCAAAAGTGAACAGTCAGCCGACGCAAGTTCGATTCGACAATAATACCTCGGATGGTTATACGGTGATTACCGTATTTGCCTATGATCGTTTAGGCTTGCTTTATGATATTGCTGGCGTGCTATTGCAGATGGAATTGGTATTGCACTTTGCCAAAATCAGCACGCATCTTGATCAAGTCGTGGACGTTTTCTACGTGACAGAGACCAACGGGGCAAAGGTAACGGAACAAACACGACTCTACACCATTCGCCAACGTTTACTCAAAGCGGTTTGTTAGCGTAGCAAGCGATGTATGGTGTTGAATAAGCAAAGCACATAGGATGTTCGCCTAATACCCTACCATGCATGGATCCGGACAATTTTGCCAGACTGTTATGATGCGCAGCGAGTGTTGGTGAAAAAAGGAAATTGATCCAGCAAAAATTTGCCTCCCCGTTTTCTGGTGTCATGATTACTGTGAGCGAGCAACGGGAACTCCCGCCGCAACACCGGCCTTGCGGTAAAAGTGGTTAGGTTATCACGTTAAAAGGGGTACGCTTCCCGCTCGCTTCGCTTTTATATCGACGGACATGGATTGTAATTCGGGTTGTGCGATTCAGGAGGGATCGAACGATGAAGCTAACATCCGCATTTATGCTAGGATGTCTCTTTTGTTGCGCGTCTACCATCTATGCTGATGGTCCTGGAACTCGCGCTTCCAATTTTTATTCACCGCCTCTACGAGTAGCCCAGGTTCCTTCGCCTGATCAAGCCGAGTCGATGCAAGTCGATGCTCAGGGTGAGATCGAATCGATGTCGCCTGAAATTCAAGCGGT
>JBILTA010000454.1:0-4918 GCA_044371785.1 Pirellulaceae bacterium
CATTGCGAAATGCCGAGCACCAATCCAAAGAAGGCGCTGAATAGAAAAACCAAATAGGCGATCCATACAACCGTCCAAACATCCACTCGTGGTGCAAAGCGTCCATGCACTACAGCCTTCTGATCATTTTCCATCAAATAGAACGAAAGATGTGGGGACCATAATCGATGCTCTTGTGGAGGCAAATGCAATTCCCCATACTCGCCAAACATCAAGAACAATTGTCGATTGGGATGCTGAGCTTGCAATTCAACAAGCCGCTCGATGACAACTTCACGAGATTGATTGAGCCGAATATCGAAGGTGGGGCGTAAGCGAAACCAAGACATAGCCAACCATCCGTCTGAGAAAAGGGGCGAGAGGAGGGCCTGTATTTTAAGCGACGACCGACTCAGTTTCCTACCTGCTGCTCCCATTTCGGCAAGATAATGTTGGCCAGACGTGCGATGTTGCGCGCATCATCGATGCCGCGATGATGCGTTCCAGTCAAAGGCAATTTCTGCTGCTTCAGCGCGGCAGCCATCCCGCATCGTTTAATACTAAAGAGCCGACTGTACGCGGCCTTGAGATTGATATGCTTTGCAAGATGCGATGGAAACACCATGCCATGCCGCCGACAATCGGTACGAAACTGCTCTAGATCGTACGCACCCCACGAGCACAAGACGAAAGGCTCTTCTCCTGCCCACTCCAAAAAACGCTTGAACACAATGGGAAAAGTGTCAGCAGTATCAATAGAGGCCTGATCGATGGACGTAAGCTTGCGACAAAAGTTGCTTAACAGAGGTTCTGAGACAGGACGTACAAAACTTTGAAACTCAGCCTCGCCTGCTTGACTGGCTGCCGGTAATGAAACCGCTCCAATCTCGATGATCTCCATTCGGTCGGGCGTTTGCCCATCCTCCCAGCACGTCGCCTCCAAATCAACCACGACATAATGCATCGCCATACCTCATACCTGCTGTGCTAAGCCCGCTTACTTCTCTTGACACTCTTCTTACCACGCGAGTTTGCTGCAGCCTTCTTCGCTGGAACCTTTTTCGCTGCAGCCTTCTTAGTTGGGGCTTTCTTAGTTACGGTTGCGACCGATTTCGTTGTGGCTTTTTTGTTTTTCACTGCGGGAGGAGTTGCGTCAGATACATTCGTGGCCGGAAACTTTTGCCGAATGATTCCAATCGAGTGAGTCAGCAATTTTCTGAGGACAGTTAGATCAAGATCGGACAAACGTTTGACATAGAGACAAGAACTGCCGGTGGAGTGGGGTCCGAGTTGCTGAAGTAGTTTGGTATGGAGTGGATCGAAAGAATCGAAACCGCACATCAAGTAGATCGTCAGATTCTGTTTCCGTGGAGAGAAGCCGACCTCCATCCAATCGCCGGTGCGCCCCGTTGCATAAGTGTAACGATAGCTTCCAAAACCAATGATACTTGAGCCCCACAGCTTAGGCGGAGCACCCGTTAATTGCTCCATCATAAGAGATAATGTTTGGCAGTCGGCTTCGAGTTGTGGGTTGCGAAGTTTGGCAATAAAGCCAGCAACGGAAGCTTCGCTTTTTTGGGTTTTGAGTTCAGCCATATCGATTCCATGAATGAAGCGAAAGGAATGGGGTAGACTAAGCCGATGAGGGATCAGTGGTGATGCGTAGCTTAACAGGTTGGGGGCTAGACTCCCAATTTGGGGTGCGATTGACCACTGCTGGAACAAGAAACCTGCTAAAACCACCACTTTAAGAGTACTTACTCTGAGGAAAATGCCTGAAATCGGGGATTCCGGGATGGGTTTGGGTGGAAAGAGTTTTGGGGTTGCTAAACCGGAGGAATCCGGTAAATTCTAGCACTTCGTGTAAAAGTGTTTAATTGTGTGACAGAGTGATTGTTTGGTGGGTACGTCGTCCAACGTGAACGCACGGGAATGTCGTTCGGTTCGGACCGGCCACCTCAGGGATTTGTTGACAACCCCATGGCGATAACGACAGAGCGCAAGCAGAGCTTAGTGGAAAATTACCGGCACGCTGACGGAGACACCGGGTCTCCTGAAGTACAGGTAGCATTGCTGACCGAACGCATTAATGCGTTGACTGAGCACATGCGCACGCATTCGAAAGATTATTCCAGCCGTCGTGGTTTGTTGGCTTTGGTCAGCAAGCGACGTCGTTTGTTGGATTATCTTCGCCGCATTAATCCACAACGCTACTTGGATGTGATCGGTCGATTGTCGATCCGTAAGTAAGTTGCTGGATTCAACCAGTTCCTTGTTGTTGCTGCGAGTCTGATACCGGTTTGCCTCTTCTCAATCGCGACCGGTGAGACGTAGTACCAGAAATCTACTAGTGAGATTCTCGGCTCTTATCGATGTCCTCCATCGAATGGGCCGAGATGTAATGGATTTTTGTGGTTGCATGTGCAGCTTGTGCACCTTCGTGATTTCGTCGGTTTATTCAAGCCGCAGCATCCAGCCGCACCCCATAACAACGCTCGATATTTCGACCGTTAAGGATGTCCTGTGAAGATTCGTGTAGAAAAGCAAATTGGGGATTTAGTACTCTCTTTAGAAATCGGACAACTCGCCAAGCAAGCTACAGCTTGCGTTATCGCTCAATACGGCGATACGATTGTCCTCAATGCGGTTACCACTGGTCCATCGCGACCTGGAACCGACTTCTTTCCACTGACCTGCGATTACCGCGAGCGTTTGGCTGCAGCAGGTAAGTTTCCAGGTGGTTTTATCAAACGTGAAGGCCGTCCTTCCATGAAGGAAACCTTGACCAGTCGTTTGATCGACCGACCTATTCGTCCTCACTTCCCCAAGGGATTCCGGGACGAAGTTCAAGTTCAATGTATGGTGCTGTCTAGCGATTCACAGAACGACGCTGACGTGATCGCGATGAACGGTGCCGCCGCGGCATTGTTTGTCAGCAGCCTCCCATTTGAAGGCCCGATCGCTTCCGTGCGCGTAGGACGCGTAGAAGGAAAACTCATCGCCTTCCCAACCATGGCTCAATTGGAAGAAAGCGATCTCGATTTGGTGATGTCTGCCAACGAGCGCGAAGTCGTGATGATCGAAGGTTTCGCCACCGAAATGCCAGAAGCTGAAATGATTGAAGCTTTGCAGTTCGGTCATAATGCGATTCGCCAAGTGATCGCACTACAACGCGAACTTTACGCACAAGTAAAGCCAACCAAGATGGAATACACACCTCCATCCGATGGCGGCTTATACGAAACCCTCAAGAGCCGCTATTACGGCGACTTCAAGGCTGCCAAGCAAACAGAAGGCAAACAAGCTCGAGCTGAAGCCGTTCGCAATTTGAAGGCTCGTGCCATCAGCGAAATCATTCCAGATGCAACTGCACCTGGTGCGATTCCTGCTCCGTTATTTGCTTCGGTATGGCATGACTTTGAAGAACGAGTTGTTCGCGACTTGATTCTTTCGGGCACACGCGCAGATGGTCGCGATCGAACCAGTTTGCGACACATCGAATGCGAAACCGACTTGCTGCCACGCACTCACGGTTCAGCCTTGTTCCAGCGCGGTGAAACTCAAGCGTTGGTAACAGTCGTTCTTGGAACCTCGCGCGACGAGCAACGTGTTGAAGGCTTGGTAGAAGAGTTCAGCAAAAAGTTTATGCTGGACTATAACTTCCCTCCATTCTCTGTAGGCGAGTGCAAGCCGATTCGTGGTCCAGGTCGACGTGAAATTGGTCACGGTGCTCTGGCTGAACGCAGCGTTGCATCTGTCCTCCCTTCACCTGAAGAATTCCCGTACACCATTCGCGTCATCAGCGACATCCTGGAGTCCAACGGCAGCTCGTCGATGGCTTCGGTTTGCGGTGCTACGCTCGGCTTGATGGCTGCTGGTGTTCCTATCAGCAACCCTGTGGCCGGTATCAGCGTCGGCTTGGTGCGTGAAGCCCAAGATCAATGGGTTCTACTGACCGACATCATTGGCGATGAAGATCATTACGGCGACATGGATTTTAAAGTCTCGGGTACGCCAAATGGTATCACCGGTATCCAGTTGGACCTGAAGATCAACGGTATCAGCGACGAGATCATCCGAGCTGCTTTGAAGCAAGCACGCGAAGCACGTATCGAGATCTTGCGTAAGATGTTGACCTGCATCCCACGACCTCGAATGGAAACCAGCCGCTATGCTCCTCGCTTGCTCCGTACCAAGATCGATGTCGATAAGATCGGCGCGTTGATTGGTCCAGGTGGTAAGAACATCCGCTCGATTCAAGAAGACACCGGTGTAACAATCGACGTCGAAGATGACGGAACAGTGACCGTAGCTAGCTCGAACCAAGATGCAGCTCGGGCTGCTATGGCTCGAGTGGAAGCTGTTACGGCAACCGTTCAAATCGGCAAGATCTACGATGGTACCGTTTCGAGCATTCGAGACTTCGGTGCGTTTGTTGAAATCATTCCAGGCCGCGACGGTCTATGCCATATCTCGGAACTATCGCATGGCTATATCGCCAGCGTGGATTCGGTCGTTAAAGTGGGCGACTCGATGAAGGTCCTAGTCATCGATATCGATGAACAGAACCGCGTCAAGCTAAGCCGACGCCGAGCCTTGGAAGAACTGGGCGTAGAAGACGATTTCGCAACAGCAACACCTCAAGAAGGTGGCGAAGAAGGTGAATTCGATGATTCTAACGGTGGCGGTGGACATCGCGGCGGTAGCGGTGGTGGACATCGTGGCGGTGGAAATCGTGGCGGTGGCGGCGGTGGCCGACGTCGCAGCGGTGGCGGTGGCGGCGGTGGACATCGTGGCGACCGACGTTAATCCGTTATTCGCAAATTAACTGAAGCATTCATATAGATCTGCTCGATTCATTTTTGTATCGAGCAGATCTTTCTCTTTAGAGGAATCGAGTACAATATCGAAGTGACGTTTTGGATCACTTCACTACACC
>JBILTA010000455.1:0-4906 GCA_044371785.1 Pirellulaceae bacterium
ACCGCGGCGGGTGGTGACGATGGCTACAATCACCGAATGTACGCCACATCGACGAAGGATTTCGTGGAGTGGGAGCCAAAGAAGTTGTTTTATGACGGTGGATTTAATGTGATCGATGCTTTTCTGTTTAAGGCGCAGGGACGGTATGGGATGATCGTGAAGAATGAAACGTTGAAGCCAATGGCAGAGAAGAACTTGAGAGTGGTATGGTCCGCGGGTGGTGCGATGGGGCCCTGGGGTGATGCAAGTGTACCCTTCACGGACAATAGGATTGCTTGGGCTGAGGGACCAACCGTTTTGCCTGTGGGGGATAAGTGGCTGATATATTTCGATGAATACAATCAGGGGCGTTACGCGGCGGTTGAAACGGACGACTTCCAATCCTTTAAGAAAGTTGACATCTCGCTACCCGTTGGAGTTCGGCATGGGACGATGCTCCGCATTGACGCAAAAACGGCCGAACGCCTTAAAGAGAAGAAGTAGGCTTCCAGAGTAAAAAGAATCGGCCTCAACTATCTCAATTTTTGCTTTGATTTGGGTATTAACGAAATTCAAATGGCCGCTTTGATGTGGGTGAAGTGGCTTGCAAGTTGCTTCCGGTTGGAGGAGAATTCTAGTACCGCCAGTGGAAGACTGGACCATCCCGCCTCATTTCTCTTCTCTTGTTATGGACCACTTATGAAACCAACTTTGCAAGTCGTTGCATTTATTGGCTTGTTCTACTTTTCATCGCTTGCGACTGCACAAGAGCCGATTTCGCCAATCGGAAAACGGGTGGTTTTTTTGGGTGATAGTATCACGCATGCAGGCGGATATGTTGCTGTATTGGAAGCCGCACTACGATTGGACGATCCAGTTGCAAAGCTTGAGTTTTTAAATCTTGGGCTTCCGAGCGAAACCGTCTCTGGTTTATCCGAGCCTGGGCACGCAGGAGGTGCGTTTCCTCGTCCCGATTTACATGAGCGTTTAACGAGAGTGCTTGAACAGACCAAGCCCAATCTAGTCGTCGCCTGTTATGGCATGAATGATGGGATCTACTATCCGCTGGGCAATGACCGATTTGAAAGTTTTAAGGATGGCATGGAACGCTTGCACGTTGCAGTAGAGAAAAGTGGAGCCAAGATCATTCATATGACTCCAGCCTACTTCGATGCATTGCCTATCAAAGATCGATTATTACCTGCAGGGCAAGATGAGTATCGGCAGCCGTATGAAGGCTATGATGATGTGTTGTCAGAGTATTCAAAGTGGTTGTTGTCGAAGAAGAGTAGCGGTTGGGTAGTTCTTGATGTGCATGAGGCAATGAAGTCTGCTGTGATGAAGCAGCGTGAGACGAATCCGACGTTCACATTTGCGGGCGATGGAGTGCATCCCAACTTTGATGGGCAACTGGTAATTGCGGAGCCTTTAGCGGCCTATTGGGGAATCGACTTGTCCGTGATTCAGAAAAAGGGTAACGGTAAGGCGGTGCTCGATCTGGTGAGTAAAAAGCAAAACGTTCAGAAGTTAGCATGGCTTAGCGCAACCAAGCATGTTCGTCCTGGTATTCCGGCAGGTGTGTCGCTGGATGAAGCGGCTCGCGAAGCGGAAGTTCTCGACAAGAATGTGGAAGAACTTGCCGCTTCGAAGTGAGCACGGCTCAGCCCGTGGTACCAAGACCTGATGCAATGGCGTTGACCGTAAGTAGCAATTGCGGGATGAGGGCTTCGGCACTTTGCGGCTGTTGCATGCGATGATAGCTCCGCCATAGGCGCAGCAGATCGATTTGTTGGTTGTGGAGTACCTTTAGTCCTTCGGATCTTAGATTGATCATGCGTTGGACGTTGGGACGTTTCTGATTGAGTGGACCGCCGTAGATATCTTCGATTTGAGACTTGGTGAGTGCGAGTTCTGCGGCGATCCGATCCATAAAGCGAGTTCTAAGTGATTCATCGTCGACCATGGCAGCGTAAGCCTGCATGATTTCGAGATCGGTTGCCGCCAAGCTCGTGGCTACGTTGGAAATCAAGTAGTGAAGCGGGGCCCAGTTGGTCATGGTATCTGCCAGCGCTTTGAATGTCTCTGGCTCTTGCTTTTTGAGTTTATCCAGAGCGGTACCAACGCCATACCAGCCGGACAAGAAGAACCTCGCTTGTCCCCAGCTAAACACCCAGGGGATAGCTCGAAGATCAGCGAGCGATTGTTGACCGGTGCGGCGGGCGGGTCTTGAGCCGATCCGGCTTTGTTCAATGGCATCTATCGGGGTTGCTTGTCGAAAGAACGAAACGAAGCCTTCGGTATTCAGAAGGCTTGTGTAGCTTTCGCGTGCCCAGTCCGCCAATTGTGTTAGCGTTTTTTCCAGGGGATGTTCGCTGACCTGGTGTTTGCGATCGAGAAGTGTCTTGCGGGTTACGCCTGCAAGGAAGAGTTCAAGATTGTAAATGGCGGTTGCTTGATGGGCATATTTTTGGGGTATCGTTTCCCCTTGTTCTGTCAAACGCAAATCACCGCCGAGTGTATCATCGGGAAAGGCTTTGATGAATCGGTGTGTTGGCCCTGCACCACGGCTGATCGTACCACCCCGGCCGTGGAAAAATCGCACGCGGACCCCATTTTGCTGACCTACTTCGGTCAGTTGGCTCTGCGCATGTCTCAGATTTACAAGGCTGGCAAGTATGCCGCCATCCTTGTTGCTATCGCTATAGCCAATCATGATTTGGCCAACCGGTAGATCGGTTTTCGTGCGTACTTGAATTGCCTTGAGGCTGCGTGCGGTGATAGGGTGCTTTAGAAACTCGGCATAGATATTGGGGCTGTGTTGTAGGTCGTCAACGGTTTCGAAGAGTGGTACGACTGGTAACGGGCAAACCAAGCCGTCTGCAGACTCTTCGAGTAGGCCAACTTCGCGGGCCAGCAGGTAGACAACGAGGAGGTCGGATACGCTGCGTGTCATGCTAACGATCAGTGCTCCTAGACCATCGAGTCCGTAAGCGTTCTTGTATTCTTTGAGAACGCGAAGAGCTGAGAGAACTGCATCGGCTTCGTTGCCCAAGCTCACGTCGGGGCGAGCGAAGGGGCGTTTCGAGGCGAGTTCATTCTGGAGCAATTCCAAGCGTTCCGTTTCGCTCCATTGTGAAAAGTTAGTTCGAGCAAAGCCAGCGGCCAGCAGCAATTGTTCAACCGCCTTATCGTGGAAGGCACTGTTTTGACGAACATCAAGAACGGCGAGGTGGAAGCCGAAGGTTTGGACGATGCGCATCAAGGGTTGAACAGCATATTCAGCGGCCCGTTTTTGTCCGCAGGAAATAAGGCTATCGAATAGCTTGTGCAAATCGTTCAGGAGTTCCCTGGAAGATTGATAGGTTGGTGCAGGTTCAGCCACTATCGACTCTTGGGTTGCGTCGATCCGTGGAAGGCGCGCGAGCATGGTATTGATGAACTGTCGCCAAGGTTCATTGGGATTGCGATCGAGTGCTTTTTTGCCAGTCGGCCCAAGTTGGTCGCTGATGGTAGCCAGGGTCTGCAAAAAGTTGGCGTCGGGTCGTTGCCAGTAGGCAGATTGGCTCATCAAGCGAGCGAGTTGTGATAGGTGACGCTGTATGAGGCCTAAGGCACTGCGTCGCATTTCCAAAAGGCTTTGGCGAGTAACGGCCGCTGTTACGAGAGGATGGCCATCGCGGTCGCCACCCACCCACGTACCGAAGGTCAGCTTGGGAAAAATCAGAGGATTGGAGAAGACATTTGGGTCGAGTCCTACTTCGGTCCACGCACGGCGGAGTCGTTGATCGAGAGGACGCAGAACGACGGGGAACACTTGGGTCAAATAATCCAGTACGTTTCGGCGTTCCGACTGGATGTCGGGTTTGTCTAGATAGATTTCGCCGGTTCGCCACAAGATACCCAGAAGGGCGCGGACTGCGAAGTCGTTTTCTTCTTGTTGGGTATCGTTCGTTGTGGTGCCCGCGACTTGCAATTGTTGGTGAATCTGAAAACGCTCATAAAGGCGACGATGGTGAGCGAGCACGGTGGCGCGTTTGGCTTCCGTTGGATGAGCGGTCAAAACGAGTTCAATTTGAATGTTGGGAAGCATTTTGGCTATCTCTTCCGATGAATAGCCCTCATCCTTGAGTTGTCGAAGCGAGTCGCCCCATAATGCGGGCAGGGCATCGATTCCCGACTTCTTCTCGATCGTTCGGCGGAAAAGGTCAGCCGCGTTTTGTTCCGCCATCCCAAGCAATTGGAAAGCGATGGAATACGCTTGAGTCAGGTGTACCGAATCGCTCAGTTGATCACTATGGCTCGTTTGCTGTCCGGGAACCGGAAGAGTGTTGGCGAGTTCTTTATCGCCCGACTCGATCAAGACATCTCTCAAGCAGTCGAGAATCCATTTCCATTCATCGAGCAGTGTCTCTTCATTTAAAGCCAGAACGCTTTCTGCGACCATAGTATCTCTACAGTTTCAAATGTTGGGGGCAAATATCGAGCGACTCGGGGCTCGCTATGTAGTGAAGAGGATGTGTATAGGTTAAATTACTTTGGGCCGGAAAGCTATCCCGGATTCATGGACGTTGTATGGGCTACCTGGATCGTGTCTTTACCAGACTTAGCAAAAAGGGGTGTATTGGATGGGGCTATGGATGAGGCAGTGTGTTTTTGCGATTCTGTGTCTATTGACAAGCCTAACGGCGGATTCCATTTTGAGGGCCGATGACCAAGAATTGGACCAAAAATTGAAGTCCATTTTGGCGGTCCAACAAACTGCTTGGAATGAGGGAAATCTTGATAAGTTTATGGACGCTTATTGGAAAAGCGATAAGCTGACCTTTTCGTCTCGAGGAGAGACGCGCCGTGGTTGGCAGACCACACTAGAAAAGTACAAAAAGAGTTACCCAGACCGTGCCACGATGGGAAAGCTTACATTTTCAAA
>JBILTA010000456.1:0-4893 GCA_044371785.1 Pirellulaceae bacterium
CGCGTCGCCAGTTCACCGTTACATTGTGAATCAAACGATCCGTTTTTGCCTATCCCCGCTAAACTAAATCAACAAATCGTTGCCAAAGCCAACGAAAGTGCCGGTGGTGCCGCATCCACTTTCAGAAAACTCCTTGCAGCCCCATCCTTCGCCGCTGGACTGGAACACTTGGGAACCCAAATATCAGGCAATGAACTGGTACACACTTCCTACTTCGATCACGAACCTATCCTGGATATCCTTTCGATGCATATTGTTTGGGCACAAAATAACCCATTCTGGTTCCAATACAACCAGCAGTACGATCGTGAAATCGCCGAATGGTTTGTCCAATTCAAGAAGCAAGTTGGAGCGGATGACAATTTACTGAAGCTACCCGCCGAAACCACCCATCGTCAACTCCAGCTATTCGTTCCGACAGTATCGACCGTAGAATCGACCGCAGGAGAGATGTCCGGAACACCAGCCATCACTCCATCAAAACAAAAACCGCGCCGCCGTACCTCGCCGCAAGCCGCTTAGCATATCAATCTCGTCACTCGTTTTCTCACCATCACCCTCATTAACTTCCCGAACGCTCCTTCAAATGAGAAATCAAAAACTCCGTCGAATTCTTAAACTCTGAATTCGAGTACCCTGGATAAACCAACTCACACTGAACACCAACTTCCTTACAACGCTCCAAGAACTTAACCCCGTAAAGCGCTGAATGCGTTGGATCAGGCTCTTTTCCACCCAAGACAGGTTCCGTTTTTTGGTTTGGATACTCGAGAAAAAACTTGCCGTCATCTTTGCTCACCAATTCCAGCGGTGAATACTCTGCGAACCAATGCTTCACTTGCTCACGGTTGGCCATTAGCAACTCAAATTCTTGAGGTCGACTTCGCCCCTTGGCTGCAAAACCAAAGGCATGTCCACCATAAACAGCATTGGACATCCAAGCTCGCAACTCGGTTGGGTCGAGCGAGGTTTGAGCACCAGTGACAGCAACAACAGACAGCCGACTCGATTGCTGAGCAATAACATCACTGCTGTTCGCATCTGCAATGTCATCATGCAAAGCTAACCATAATGAAGTGCAAGCTCCTGCCGAGCCACCCGTCGCGCCGATACGCTTGGGATCAACATTCCACTCTTTCGCATTCGCTCGTATCGTCTGAATGGCTCTCGCCGCATCGTGAAGACAACCTTTTACCGGCGGCTCAATCTTCTGCTCCATCGCTTCAGCGATAAAGCGATAATTGATAGCTGCTACCGAAATGCCCGCATCAAGATAGGTCCGAATAGGATTATTTCCATAACCCGTTTTGTCTCCATTAACCCAACCACCACCATGAATCAGCACCACAACCGGCGTGGGCTGGGCGGAATCCGCTTTCCAAAAATCCATCTTCTGCCTCACCGACTCAGTGCCATATGCATAGTCGCTGAAAGTTGGCGTTGGACGTGCTGGCGGAGCCTTCGCTGCTGTTTTAGGCTTATCTGTATTGGCCTTATCGTTCGTTTTCTTTGACACACCAGCTACAAGCTCGATGTCGTCGAACTCATTCATATCATCAAACGAACCAATTCCGATCCTCCCTTCGCCGAAAGTTTTGTCGCTGACCGACATCTGAGGAGAATCAAGATCATCAAAGTAAACTTCGACCTTGCCACTCGCCAAATCGCGGGTAACACGCACTGTATGCCATTGATCATCCCAAGGAACTTCTTTCTTATTGTCCGTTAACGGCTTGCGCGGTTCGCCATTTACAATCATAATTTGCCCGCTGGCTGGATCAGGCTTAGCACCCAAGTGCGCATAGTAGAAATGCTCCGCATCTTGGTATCCCCAAAATATGCAGCAATCGCGGTGCCCACCGGTATCTTTCGTGCTGCGAACCTTAAAGGTCAACTGAAAACTCCCAACCTTCACATCGCGGATCAAAGCGATGTTGTGCGGGCTGCGAACCTTTGGCTGATAGTTGCTCGTCCGCTTGTTGTTTCCAAATGCCCTATTTCCCTGATGGTCAAAAATTTCCCAAGAAGCGTCGTCGGTAGTTTCCCACCTCTCTATACCGCCCTGAAAATCCTCTTTGAATACGACATCTCCTGCCGCCTTCAAGTCTTCCCCGTAGGCCATACTCCACGAAGTCGTGAGGGCCAAAAAAAATAATGCGATAAGGCGAGACATGCTGGAATCCTATCTTGCAGCCAAAAGAATAGTGAGGTGGGCTGGTCCGTCAAACGAACCTTACTTTAGATTACCATCTACTAAGCTGAATTCCAACTATACCGATCGTCTCTGAAACTGAGCCTCACTTTCAAGAAACATCAGCGAATTTCTCGACTCAAGGCGTGATTACGCAGTTCCAGCATGACGCTTCGATAAGCATCTTTTACCGGTTCAGTCGCTGAGTCTAAGATCTGCACAACCTCAGCTCGTGCTAATTCGACACCTCGCTGATTCAAACTAGAAAACACTTGGATTGCAACTGCTCGATCATATTCTTGCAAAGCGGCAACCATCGCTCCCAGATCGCCACGCTCCCTCACAATAATCTCCGCTGCATATTCCCGAGCCGAATTGCGTTTTCCATTCGCATCGCGATCCAACCATACGGCGCCACTGCAACCGAAAACGCGACTCCGCCAATGGGAAGTTGTCGGCTGGTAGGGTTTAGCACAACGCCAATAGGTCTCTTCGATCCCCGGACCAGTTACGATTGCCACTACATGAGCGTCAAAGCTGGCAGGTGAAATCTCAAACGATTCCTGCCATATTTTGCCAGCTCCGCTTAGGACTGCGTTTCCTAACGATCGCTCTTCAATCAACTCTCCATTCACGTACAATTGTACTTGGTCAACATTTATCCAATTCGGCGTCTGGGCTTCAACCGTTACCTTGATGGGTCGCTCGCGCTTTACAAGGGCTAAATCACCAGCCTGATATCGCCCTTCGGCAATCAATCGCACGAAGACACCATAACTGACCAGCGATTGACCGTTTGCCAATGACTTTATACATGCGTCTAACGGCAATGATTCCGGGCGCCTATCGTCACAGCGAATGTAAGTCCTTCCCTGGCCAACAAAATGGCGTGCTACGTCATGCGAATCACTACATCCGATCGGAACGACGTTTTTGCCGCTATTGAGTAATGCCATCCAATCATGTGTCAATTGCATCACGTCCGATTGTGTTGCTGCTGAATTGAGAATCTCCATCGCGTTGAACCCTATTTCCCAACCCATCGCATTTTCCCCTTGCGATGCAAAGTGATTCTCGATCGCAAAAGGCCTAACGCCGCTATGTAAATCACGAGCATGATTCAGAATGATCACGCCCACATCTGGCGTTTCGCGAATATCAGCAAAGAGCTCTTTCCAATTCGTCTGTTCATGGGATACCGGTTTGGCATCCGGAGCAATCGGAAACACATTAAAATGCCCACGAGGTGTCGTCACTTCACAGCCTATCATAGGTGTAAAAAACGATCGAGCACCCACATCTCTTGCAACTTCTTCATAGTCGATATACTTATTGTGGTCAGTCGCGATTGCTAACTCAATTCCCTCTCCAGCAATCGTTACCATGCGATCTTCGATGGTGGCATCTCCGTGCCCGGAGTGAGTCAGTGTATGAATATGTGTATCGCAAGCTGCGAAGCCTGTCGTATCAACTGCCTTCTCAATCTGCAACGGCACCTCCACAGACTCCCCTAACCCAACCTTCACTTCCGCTGCTGCCAATGAATATTCGAATCCCCTTCCCGCATAGACTCGATATTGACCAGCGGGAACAGGAACATGAGCCATGCCTGACAATGTATATATTGTTCCGCAGCGTGCAGCGATTCCTTTCCCTGACGACAAGCCGTGTGGTGCCAATGCGCCGTCCATTCGCAGCAAGCTAATTCTTGCTGGAGTCCGCTCACCGCTGCCCCTATCTCGAACCTCAACCCGCAATACGGCTTCTCGTAGGTATGACTCGGCCTTGCCTGAGCGAATAACTATTTGCTCTAGCTTAACATCGTCGGAACTGGAATTACCTGTTGGCTTTACGCTGATAGAATTCGTACCAACCTGCAAAATACCATCAGACAGCGGTAAGACAACAGACATTCGGTTTTCGTCTTGAACAAGACTACCTACCGATTTTCCATTGATGGCAACTTCCCAGGTTTGCTTGACGTCATACTGCGTCCATTCCAATACTGCTTCCGCAGCGGCATTCCATTGGAAGTTGGTCTCCCAGAACGGAAGAGTACTTACATCCTTAAATTCCTCCCATTCAACATCACCACTGCGCAATATGGTTGCCGACTCAAGCAACGTTAAGTGCTCACCATTGGCCAAATCCGGTATTAGCCAACAACCCACTAGAAGTGCAACTAATTTCGCTTTAAGCTTCATTTTGATGACCTTCAAACGGCTCAACATGCACCAGAACGTCGGCAATCTTCAGACCTGAGTTACGTAAATCGCTTCTTACTTTGCCACTGATTTGATGCCCTTGCCGAACGGTCAAATCGGCATCGACTTCGATATGTAAGTCGACGTAGTAAGACAAACCACTCTTGCGAATGCGGCACTTTTCAACACCTTTGACACCTTCGATCTGGGCAGCCAGATTCCGCACATCCTGCTCGAACGATTTTGGAGGGGCAACATCTAACAGATCACGCGTTGTCCCAATCAGCAATCTCACACCTGTGGCAGAGATCACTCCGCATGCCACCAAAGCGCCCCAGTCATCGGCAGCCTCCCAACCTTTGCCGCCAATAAGGGCAATGGAAATCCCCAGAAATGCAGCGGCAGATGTAAGCGCATCCGAGCGATGATGCCAAGAGTCGGCAACAAGAGCGCTACTTTCTACACTCTCACCCACTTTGCCAATCCAGCGAGCCAAAC
>JBILTA010000457.1:0-4884 GCA_044371785.1 Pirellulaceae bacterium
GGCGTCGATTACTGTAGGAATTTGTTGAATAATCTCTTGCCCGGTGGTGTGCAAATGGTCTTCCACGTTGAGTGTGTTTTCAAATTGCTTCGGCAAGAAATATCGTGAATCTTTAGCAGCCATTTCTTGCGACATGTTGATGCCCGTTTGGTAGCGTCCTTCGCTTTCAAACAGAATCAGTTCGGCTCCAAGTTGCCGAATCAACATGCGTCGCTCTTGGCTTGCACCTTCGCTCATCAAGATGCTCACACGGTATCCCATGGCCGTACCAAGCATCGATAAAGCGATCCCCGTATTGCCGCTGGTGCATTCGAGAATGATGGAATCGTCTTTTAGTAGACCTCGGCTCTCGGCATCGACCAGAACTGTTTTGGCAAGTCGATCTTTGATACTGCCGCTAGGATTAAGGAACTCGCACTTGGCATGAATGGTGATTCCCTCTTTCTCAAAGTAGAGGGGAATCATGCGAGTATTGCCGATCAGCGATAGAATCGCAGCAGCTCGTTGCCGTTTGGGTACGTATTCTGTTAGGCTCACAGGTTGGGCTGGGATCACAGGCCTAGTTCCTTTTTTACATCAGTGAATGCATCGATTGCGAATTTTAAGTCATCAACGGAGTGGGCGGCTGAGATTTGCGTTCGAATGCGAGCTTTGCCCTGAGGTACAACCGGGTAGGAGAATCCAATCACGTAGACGCCGCGTGCGAGCATCGCTTCGGCCACTTGGCCCGCTAGCTTTGCATCGCCCAACATAATTGGTGCGATTGGATGAACGCCGGGGATAATGTTGAAGCCGCGAGACGTCATTTGTTCGCGGAAGTAGCGGGTATTGTTTTCTAGTTTGTCTCTTAGTTCGGTGGACTCACTCAAGAGTTGAAGGGCCCGCAGCGAGGCACCCGCAATGCTGGGAGCCAATGTATTCGAAAAGAGGTAAGGGCGTGAGCGCTGTCGCAGCAGCTCGATGATTTCTTTGCGGCCGCTGGTGTAGCCGCCTGATGCACCGCCGAGCGCTTTGCCCAACGTTCCCGTGATTATATCGATTCGATCCATCACTCCATGCAGTTCGTGAGTTCCTCGTCCCGTCTTGCCGGTAAAGCCGACGGCGTGGGAATCGTCGACCATCACGAGCGCTTTATATTTGTCTGCCAGTTCGCAGATGGCTGGCAAATTGGCGATATAGCCATCCATCGAAAAAACGCCATCGGTGGCAATCATGCGATAACGAGCGCCGGCCGATTCTTTGAGTCTTTCTTCCAGGTCTTGCATGTCATTGTTGCGATATCGATGACGCTGTGCTTTGCAAAGTCGAACGCCATCGATGATGCTGGCATGGTTAAGTTCGTCCGATATGATCGCATCTTCAGCTCCTAACAATGTCTCGAACAAACCACCGTTGGCATCAAAGCAGGAGCTGTACAGGATCGTGTCTTCAGTGCCCAGAAATTTAGAGATAGCGTTTTCGAGTTGTTTGTGGATGCCTTGGGTTCCGCATATAAAACGCACACTGGCCATGCCATAGCCCCAGCGATCCAGGGCTTCGTGTGCGGCTTTGATGATCTCGGGGTGTTCGGCTAGACCGAGATAATTGTTGGCGCACATGTTGAGAACTTCACGTCCACCGGTGACACGGATATGTGCGTCTTGGGGTGTGTCGATCACACGTTCGCTTTTGAATGTGCCAGCCTCGCGAATTTGTTGCAAGGTTTGCTGAAGTTGTTCTGTATAGGTTCCCATCATGGTTGTGGTGTCCTTTGGTTGTTTATACGGTGGATTGTGTTTTGTTCAAAAAGGGGAGAGTGTTAAATCGCAATTCCAAAGAACTGGCTAAGATTGCCAGTTCAAAATGACCTTGCCCGATTCACCTGATTTCATGGCGGCGAATCCCTTTTCAAATTCCGTATAATGATAACGATGAGTGATGACGGGTTCGATATTCAAACCACTTTCGAGCATCACCGACATTTTGTACCAAGTTTCATACATCTCACGACCATAGATACCCTTGATAGTGAGCATGTTGAAGACAACGATATTCCAGTCGATTTCGATCGGTTCTGTCGGGATACCGAGCATCGCGATTTTGCCGCCATGACACATATTGGCCAGCATGTCGCGGAAGGCTTGAGGATTGCCTGACATTTCTAGACCGACATCGAAACCTTCACGCATGTCGAGTTGTTTTTGTACTTCGGTCAGCGATTGAGAGCGGGGATCGACAGCGACCGTGGCGCCCATTTTGCGAGCGAGTTCAAGTCGATAAGGGTTGATGTCGGTGATGACGACGTGACGTGCGCCTGCGTGTCGCGCGATGGCTGCGGCCATGATCCCGATAGGACCTGCGCCGGTAATCAAAACATCTTCGCCCAGGAGGTCGAATGACAGGGCTGTGTGCACTGCGTTACCGAAAGGATCGAAGATGGAAGCGACATCGCGGTTGATGTCTGGTTTATGATGCCACACATTCGACATCGGCAATACAAGATATTCGGCGAAAGCTCCTGGTCGGTTGACGCCAACACCTTGAGTGTCTTTGCATAGATGGCGACGACCAGCGAGGCAGTTGCGACAGCGGCCGCAAACGACATGTCCTTCGCCGCTGACGATCTCACCAGGGAAGAAGTCGTGGACATTGTCGCCAATCGCCACGATTTCACCAACGAATTCATGGCCCACGACCATGGGAACTGGTATGGTCTTCTGAGCCCAAGCGTCCCATTTATAGATGTGCAGGTCGGTACCGCAGATTCCAGTGCGATCGACACGGATCAGCACGTCGTTGATACCATATTCGGGAACAGGGACCTCTTCCAGCCACAGGCCTGGTTGAGAATGACGTTTGACCAATGCCTTCATTGTCTGGACCACATGAACCTCGCATGTATACTATAGCGGAAATGTTGTCCAATATGATAGATATCCGTTGGGGGCTCGAAAAGGGGAATTTATGGCAAAAAAGAGCCGATCCAAGAGCGATTTGCCGAAACAGGAGGCCGTTTTGCAGGCTACGGCCCAAGAAGCGGGAGAACGGGCTGAGGCATTGACGCGCCATCTGGGTGAGCGCGTGAATCAGTTGCGTTTGGCTCGCGAGTGGTCGTTGGATCGACTTGCGGCAGCTAGCGGCGTGTCGAAATCGATGCTCAGTCAGATCGAGCGACAGCAGACCAACCCGACTTTGGCGGTGACCTTGCGTATTGCCCAAGCCTTTGGGATGTCTTTAGCCGATTTGGTGGAATCGCCGGTGATCAGTTCGGCCATTCAAGTTATTCGAGCTGAGGATAGAACCTATCATTATCGTTCAGACAAGTTGGTGCGGATTCGGACGTTGAGTCCCTTG
Source organism: Pirellulaceae bacterium (assembly GCA_044371785.1). GTDB lineage: Bacteria > Planctomycetota > Planctomycetia > Pirellulales > Pirellulaceae > JAFLCP01. Next base: position 3,334 of record JBILTA010000457.1, read on the forward strand.
AATCTTGAGAAGGATGTCGAGTTTTACGAAGTGCAACTGCAACCCAAGGGTGTGTTGCGCAGTGCGGGGCATTTTCAAGGGACGCGCGAGTTCATAACGGTTGAGCGTGGTACCGTAAAACTGGAAGCAGGCCGTGACAGCGAGACTCTAGAGCTCGGCGACTCGGCCAATTATCAAGCCGACATTGAACACGCGTTGGTCAACATTGGCAATCAGGAAGCGGTTGTGTTTTTGGTGGTGATATATAAGTAAGTTCTCTTATTGGCAAGTTTCGACTATGCCATTGGGAAACAGGACATTAATTGCACTGCGATATTCATATCACCACGAATTTTTAATAGACCTCGACCAAAGGCCGTTTGACTGTTCAGTGAACCTTCGCGGATAGCGAACCAAGTATCAGCCGAAAGCTCTACTTCGACGGTGGGCGCCCGAACGCCGCCGCAAATGGAGTGGCATGTGCCATTGTTGACAGAAAAAGCCCACAAGCCACCTTCTTCGCCTGTTATGTTGAACTGATAAATTGCGCGAATGCCGTTGGAGCCACTGGCATCAAAATGTTTTTCCATTTCTTCAAAGATACTACCGATTTTCGGGCGATCGCCAGTGTCTTTGGGGCGGATAGCGCGGAATTGATCTACTCTTCCCAAAGGCTTGTGAGCAAAAGTCTCTCTATTAGAGAGGAATGAAGAGTCCAAGTTAGAAGTCGAAGTTTGCAAAACGGTCAAGTAATTGACTCGTTTTGTCTTTATAACTTCTTGCATGGTGCGGGCAATATCCAGGACTAGCGGCACTTGCTTCGGTAAGCGGTTCAACAAGTCAATCAAATCACCAAGAAGGTGCCAAGCCTTATGTTCTTGAAGCGCTTGAAGTGAATTAAGCAACTCATAGGATTCGTTTTGATCAAGTGTCTTACCGGATGCTAGAAGAAATCGATATCGATAGATCTGATAACGGTGCTGACTGAAATCGCTCTCGATCGTAGAAATACATTTTCGCAAAGCTTCAATTGCAATTTCTGCTTCTCTTAGGTTGCCCAGGGATAAGAAGCAGTCAGCGCATGTTTCATAATGATTGGCACGTTCTTGAACCAGAAAAGAGGACGTTCTCAAGTCGTAGGCTTGCTTGAGAGTTCGAATGGTGTTTCTTGCGTCGCCTAGTCTGGCGTAGTTACGGGCTAATTCTTCATACACGAATACGATCTTTTCCTTAGCCAATCCACTTAGTGTGGCTTGCAGCAAACCACGATGGGCAAGCAGCAACCCCTGGAAGCAGTCGCCACTACTTCGATGTAGGGCTGCTTCAAGGCATTGGCACACGATTTGATGTTCCGGGGAACGAATCACAGGAGCCAGCTTCCAGATCGTTTCGAATGTCTCATGGTAGAGTCCCATTTCGAGGTCGACATCCGCTTGTGTCGTTCGAAGTTCCACTTCTTCGCCGTTTGGTTCATCAGCCTGTTCGGATAACGTTCGAGCCATAACGGACGCGTTTTCGTAATCACCGACAAGCGACAGGAGAGCTAGGATCAGAGTGTTTTGACTCGTAGCC
>JBILTA010000458.1:0-4878 GCA_044371785.1 Pirellulaceae bacterium
GGTGATTGGTGCAATGGCCCGCGCGTTGAGGGTGCATTATTGAGCGGGTTCGCACTAGCTGGCCGAATACTGGGACACCTTCACGAAAAGCATCCGCCGCAACTTACCCCCAAACAATTGAGCCTCTTGTAGGTTGTGTGCAGCAAGTCCTTCTTGATGCACACATCCATCTGCAACCACTCACTATGATTGACGCGGCACAACCAGCGGTTAATCTCACTTGCGAAACACACCGCTTGCCTGAGTCGCCCAAAGGCCCGCAAATCGATCACTGAGGCTTCAAACGCACGCCGCTTGTATCTGGCATTGAGGCGATACGATTGATCGCGTTGAGCATCGCCAGGATGGTCGCTTCGACGGTATCGGTGCTTAAACCAACGCCTCGATGTGCGATCCCGTTGTATTCAATTTCAACCGTTACTTCCCCAAGTGCATCGCGACCTAAGGTTGCACTGCGAACGCGGAAGTCTTTGCAAAGCACTTTGTAGCCGGTAATCTTTTCCACTGCCCAAAATGCGGCGTCGATCGGCCCATCACCCTGCGTTGCTTCTTCGGTAAACTCCTTCTCACCGTGCTTTAGTGTCAAGCGAACGCTTGGCTGTTTGCCGGAACCTGCAACGACGTCAAACGAAACCAGTGTCCATGCCTGCTGAACTTGGCCACTGATTTGCTCTTGAATGAGAGCAACGATATCGCCGTCGTAAACTTCTTTCTTTTTATCCGCTAACACTTTGAACTTTTCGAAAACCGTTTGTAATTGTTCGCCCGTGAGATGATATCCCAGCGCGCGAGCGCGATCGGAAAGTGCAGCTCGACCGCTGTGTTTCCCCAATACCAAATCCGTCTTGGTCAAACCGACATCTTCTGGACGCATGATCTCATACGTGCTGCGTTCTTTCAGCATGCCATCTTGATGAATGCCTGACTCATGAGCAAATGCATTGCGACCTACGATGGCCTTATTGCGTTGTACTTCTAGCGATGTCACCTTGCTTACTAAACGGCTGGTGGGAACTAAACGTTGAGTGTTGATACGGGTCGTGCAATGATAATAGTCTTCGCGGGTCCTCAGAGCCATCACGATTTCTTCGAGCGAACAATTGCCGGCTCGTTCACCAATACCGTTGATGGTGCATTCGACCTGCCCTGCCCCACCCTGCACTGCAGCGAGACTATTGGCAACGGCTAAGCCGAGGTCATCGTGGCAATGCGCGCTGATGATGGCTTTATCGATATTCGGAACGCGATGGAGCAAGAGCTGTATGCGTTCATACATTTCCTGCGGCGTTGCATAACCGACGGTATCGGGAATATTGATCGTGGTAGCACCTGCATCGATGGCCGCTTCCACCACTCGACACAAGAAATCATGTTCGGTACGAGCTGCATCTTCGGGTGAAAACTCAACGTCATCGCAGAGCGACGCCGCTTTGCGAACCCCCGCAACGGCGCGCTGCACAATTTCATCTGTGGACATCTTCAATTTGAATTGTCTATGAATGGAGCTGGTTGCTAAGAAGACGTGGATACGTGGCGAAGGTGCACCTTTTAGCGCTTCCCAAGCTCGTTCGATGTCACCATCGTTGCAACGCGCTAAGCCACAGACCGTGGCACCGCGTACCGAATTGGCGATTTCGCGAACCGATTCAAAGTCTCCCGGTGATGCGATCGGGAATCCCGCTTCGATAATATCAACACCTAGATCAACCAGCGCGTGCGCGACCTCCAACTTCTCAGCCAAGTTCATGCTGGCACCAGGCGACTGCTCACCGTCGCGCAGCGTGGTGTCGAAGATCTTGATGGTACGAGGAGAGGATGAAGCGGATGGCTGATCGGCAGTTGACATATTCTTTCACTTTCGTCCGCGAGAGGATCTCACATAGGGCAACAAAAAAACCCCAAGGCCTACTGCTAAGCCCTGGGGTTATACGCATTTAATGGATACGACAACTAATCCCCGGGACCTGGCTAGGCCAGTCCTAGTAGTTCTAGGCGCAGAATACCACCCAATAGCGGGCAATTGTTGCCGCTATTTGATGAGCAAACGTCGCTCAAGCTACCGTTTTGGGTGAAATAGTTGCGATTCATACCTATTAAAGTAACAAGCGGAGGGGGGAGGGTCAAGCATCCGCTGGAACTTGATGGACCACCAGCAAATTATGAGTGTGATCGATGACACCCGTGCCAGTCACAAACACCACATGGTCACCGGGCGAGAGCATACCGTTGGTCCGCCCCCAACGACTCACCTCTTCAAAAAGATGGGTTGGACTATCCAAATTATCGATCTTCTGAGGCATGATGCCCCAGAATAAACTCATGCGACGCAAGGTCACATCCGAATCACTAACGCCCACGGTAGGCGTGAAGTTTCTTTGCTTTGACTTAACCCAGGCTGTGCCGCCGGTGCGACTTGCAACCACAACTAACTTCGCACCAATCGCTTCTGCGATGTTCGCCGCGTTATGTGTGACTGCGGAAGTTATTGGATGGACTCGATCGAAGACCTTCATACGTGCCGACGGCGGTTGATCTCGCAACAATTGTTCGGTGAACAACATAATGCGGTTCATCGTCTCAACCGCTTGAACAGGATAGTCGCCTATCGCGGTCTCACCGCTCAACATACATGCATCGGCACCGTCCAGAATGGCATTCGCTACGTCACTCGCTTCAGCACGGGTAGGACGTCGATTATGGTGCATGCTTTCAAGCATTTGTGTAGCCACAATCACTGGCTTCAATTTCTCACGACATACAGCAATGATTCGCTTCTGAGCCACTGGTGTTTCAGCCACATCGATCTCGACTCCCAAATCACCACGTGCCACCATCACACCATCGGCCGCTTCAACGATCTGTTCCAAGCGATCCAATGCTTCACGCTTTTCGATCTTCGCAATCACCAAAGCCTGGCTGTCGAGCGAGCTGAGCAAATTCTTGAGAGAGTAGACATCTTGAGCCGAACGAACAAAACTTAAGCTGATAAAGTCGATTTCATTCCGTGCTCCCCAGATCGCATTTTCAATATCTTCGGGTCGCATCGCTGAAACGCTTAGAGCAACACCGGGCAAATTGATACCTTGCCGCGACCGAATGGTGCCGGACGTGAGAACACGACAAGTCACGTTATCTTTGTTCTTATCTATCGCTTGCAACGAGATCGTACCATCAGCGAGCATGATGCGATCACCAACCTGCACTTCATCCACCAAGCGGGCATAGTTGCTGCAAAGCTGATCAGCAGCGGATACCGATTCGCCACGTACAAATTTCAAAACCTGCCCAATTTCGACTTCGATGGCTTGATCTTGATAGAGACCACCTAAGCGAATTTTTGGTCCAGCAAGATCCAACAGAACCCCAACTTGAGTTCCCGTCTTTTCACGCACTTCTTTAATCTTCGCCAATGTGGCTTCGAAATCGGCCGTCTTTCCATGTGCCGCATTGATGCGGAAAATGTCGACTCCGTTCAGCACTAATTCCGTTAATGTTTCTACCGTGGAACAAGCTGGTCCAACCGTAGCAACAATCTTTGTACGAGCCTCGTTCAAACTTGGACGAGCACTATTCATGGATTCACTCGCAGTCAGGGGCACAATGGAAAGGGCCGGTGCATTCACCGGTAATGTCGTCAACATGTTCGTTGTACTCGTAGTTCGTACGCTCGGAAAGATTGCTTACCCAGATTCGGCAATCCATTGCGAACCTTACAATAGGTTCATCGAGGACATAGCACCCAGACTAGAACCTAGCTCAACGCTAGCTTACAAATCAGGACGCCCCCTATCTGAGGTCGCTTTGTTTGCCTCAATCCGGGAAATTTGGGGGAGATATTGACCGTACTGGTGTCGGTTGTAGCGAATTTGCCGTTGAAAACCACTTATTTTTGATGTTGATGAGAGCATCGCGACGAGGCCTAAATGCAGCAACAGCATAAACAATTTTTGGCCCTTCTTCACAAAATACCATAGTCGCCCGCGTCCAAACCCAACGGCAAACCGACTAGAATTCAGGGGGCACAACTTGAACCAGACGACCTCTTCATCCCTTTGTCGATACTATTTTGCATGAGCCTACCACCCTGGGACCAATCGATTTCTGTGGTCGTCGGTGCATCAACCGGATTCGGCTCGCACATCGCTCGTGAATTGGCCTCACGCGGTAGTCGGCTTTTTTTACTCGCGCGGCAAGCAGCACCGCTTGAAGCCTTTGCTCAAACACTCCGAAGTGATTTCCCAAAGGTCTCGATCGAATCCATCACCGCCGATGCCACCCAGATTGAAAGCCTCCAAGAAGCGGCTAAGCAAATCGCCATTCGCACCGACCGTATCCACCTGCTGATCAATGCTGTAGGCAAATCGGATCGAGGCCGTCTGCTGGAAGTCAGTGACGAAGAGCTAAACGATCTCTTTCGCTTAAATGTTTTGTCTGCAATTCACGGTGTTCAAGCCTTTCACGAAGCCCTGAAGAAATCCAAGGGAACGATCATCAATATCGGATCGCTCTCCTCCAAATTTGCTCCCCGTTTTCTGGGCGGCTATTCGGTTACGAAGTTTGGATTAGCGGCAGCTGCGCAACAATTGCGAATGGAACTTGACGAAGATGGCATCCACGTCATGCTAGCCTGTCCGGGCCCCATTCGTCGTGAAGACAGCGAAACTCGCTACGCAGAACTTGCAGGTCGCCGCAACTTACCCCAGTCCGCATCTGCCCCAGGGGGCGGTGCGAAAATCAAAGGTCTTGATCCTGTTTGGTTAGCAAAACAGATTCTAGATGGAGCGGTTCGCGGCTATCCCGAGATGATGTTTCCTGCCAAATCGAGGCTACTGCTCGTGTTACTTTCGTTATTTCCGCGGTGGGGCGAAAGTGTTTTGC
>JBILTA010000459.1:0-4874 GCA_044371785.1 Pirellulaceae bacterium
CCGAAGTCCTACTTCGACAAATTCGCCCGAGATCAGATGCCCGTTGTCGGCGATGTCGAAGCCGATCGACTTGATATTCCACCCCCCGGACTCGCGAGTAAAAAAAACGAACAAGAGACAATGACCGATGAGGTGAAGCAGGAGGTGCTACAAGCGTATTACGCTAGTATCAGTTTCATGGACGCTCAGGTAGGCAAAGTGATCAGTGCCCTAGATCGGCTGGGCTTAGCACACAACACAATCATTGTCTTTACAAGCGACCATGGTTATCACTTAGGTGAGCATGGCCTATGGCAGAAGATGAGCTTATTCGAAGAAAGTTCGCGAGTCCCGTTATTGATGGTGGTACCAGGCTTTACTCAAGCCAAGAGCGCTATTCCAACACCCGTATCACATTTGGATATCTATCCTACGTTGACGGAACTCGCGAAGATTAAACCACCAACCAGTTTGCAGGGCCAAAGCTTAGTGCCAATTCTACAAAATCCCATGGAGGCTGGCCGAGGTTGGGCTCTGACACAAGTTACGCGCGGTGGAACTGGCGATAAACGCTTCTTTGGTTACTCCATACGAACGCCTCGTTTCCGCTACACCGAATGGGACAACGGCGAAAAAGGGAAAGAGCTCTACGATCACAACGAGGACCGTAACGAAAGAAATAATCTTGCCCAAAATCCAAAATATGCGGCAGAAATAGCTCAGCTTGAAAAGCTACTACATCAGGCGATCGAAACCTCGCTGCCTGCGGACGGTGTCACTCCGAGTCTCAAACCTGGCCTATGGGCCCCAAACCTCACCGATGTAGACGAGTGAACGAATTTACTTGAGTTATGGGCCGTGAAAAACGGCATTCATTGAAAACACGGCCCCTTACTCGCCTAACGTACAAATGTACGTCTTATTGCGTACATTTGTACGCCAAGCTTTGGGGTGTAAAAAAACGCCCAGCGGAGAAACCGCTGGACGTTATTCATTTCAAAGATTCATTACGAATCCTAAACTAGGCTTGCATCTGATTTCGGGCTGCACGTCGCTTGCGCCATTGCCTGAGTCCCACACCACCGATTAGGACTCCTAGAGCCAACATAGAAGAGGGTTCGGGTACTGCAGAGACCGAAAAATCCATACTGCCATAGTTGATCACGCCGTCCAAAACCGTGCCATCTTCTAACACGATATCGTCCAAAACATTATCGAAGTCTTCCATCTGAAATGTAACTGTCTCGCCAACAGCTCCACCGCTCAAAACAAAACTCCCAAGTCTTAGAGTCGCTTCAATATTGCTGACGATCGTTCCCATAGGGTCAGTTGCTTCAGGTGTGGCGTCCAATTGCTCTACTGTCCCGTAGTTCGAAGCAGTATTCAGATCCACGATTGACGAACCACCACCGTTGTCAAACGAGCGACCTACTTGAATACCGTGATCCTGAAGATTCGAAACGGTATACGCTGCCGAACCAGACCATGTTAAACGAAAGTTACCGAAAGTAGTGGCCTTTGTACCTAAATCGGATGTTGAACCCGATATTCGGGATTCCCGCAGTACAACATCTACCGTTGTAGAACCACCTAAAGTGAAAGGGGACTGCGGTCTAAATTCCAAGAAATAATCAGCTCGAACAGGAGCTGCAAACAGCATGATGATGGCCGTTAAACAAAAAACACTCAAATACCGGTGCATTATGGATACCTCTATGGTGTGATCTACAAGTTGAATTTAGAAGGAACGGCGTTTTTTGTTGCGGTTCGCTACAAAGTTAAGGATGTCGGGGCCGGAAGTTACTGAGCCATTTCCGTCCCAGTCGAACGCTGCGTTATAAGCACTTTGCGCCAAACGCTGCGCCACGTTATCGGTACCGTCGACGTCACCATCTCCGTCACCATCGCCATACATACGGAAGAACCTGTCGATCGCAACGTCACCAAAAGCAGCATCACCCTTCATGTCAAATCCTTCGCCCGACACCTTGGTTGGATCAATGCGAAGAATGTAATTGCCATCTGCTAATGAATTGCCAGTTGCACTTGCGTTCGCGCCACCCGCTCGTTTGATCACACCATTGACGTTTGTCCCATCCGCAACGGAACCAGCGTCGAAGGTAATGGTGAAGAAAGTCGAACTGCCCGACGACGGCGTTATGATGATTTGATTCTGAGGTATAAAACTCGTACCGACTGCCAATAGACCGATGTTCTCAATCGAAAATGCTCCCGCTTCAAGTTCGACTGGAGTTGCAAAGTTAACCACTACTGACGTAACTTGAGATCGTTGGTTGTTATTGGTAAATACCACGCCACCATTTACTGCTGCCCCTGTAAAGGTTGGTCCAATCTGGAATGACCAATCGGTTGCGTTTGCCGGAGCAACCGCTTCCCAATTCGCTGCAACGTTACCGATGGACGATCGTAATTGACTCGGAACGCCCGCATACGTTGCACCAGCCGTCTTGTATCGAGCAGCACCGCCAGTAGGTTTGATAAAAGTTGTTCCCAAGGTAAGGCCATTGGGACGTGAGCTTGGAGAAGATCCGATGGCCACGCCATAAATGAACGACGTCGGTGTCGTCGCAGTTATCGATGGAGCGGTATAGATGTAGATTTCTTCGTTGTTATTCCCTAAACCTGGTCCCGACGGCAAATCCCAATCGTAGGTAGCGGTCGAAACATCCGAACCACCCCAAGGTAAACTAATGATTGTTCCAGCGGGAATGGTTTGCCCAGTTTTTACCGTGAAAGAGGCTTCACCTTCATTCAAGTCTGTAAACGATGTTCCACCGTCCGAAGCAACTTCATTATCGTTTACAAAGAATCGCGTGCCGGGTAATAGATCAACAAATGTCATGATCATGAACGAGTCTGGAGAGCCGTTCGTGTTGTAGCCGAGCACTACAATGTCACCTGCGACCAAGGTCGTTACGGGAGTGACTGTGATTGTGGTATCGTCTTGAGTAGGTACAGCTAAAGGATTTCCGGCGATATCGGTAATCGTAGCCCCTGTCGGTATTCGTAAGATCAAAGTTCCTGCGGTAGTTGGAGTGACCGAAACCGTAAAGACTCCGGCACTGGTTTCGGTGATAGCACCAACTGAAATCGAACTTGTCCCAGCGTTATTGAAATCAGCGGCGGAAACAGAGGCGGAATCGATATCTTCACTGAACGTCAACGTATAAACGACGGGCAAGCCCTGCTGTATCGTTGAACCTGTCGTGTCGTCGTTGATGCTCGTCAATGTTGGAGCGGTGCCATCGACAGTCAGGGTGGTATCATCATCAACTGGTCCCAGCATAGCATTGCTGGCCAGATCCAGAATCGTGCCGGAAATTCGCAAAGTCAAGGGACCAGCTGACGTCGCAGTAACAACGACGTTAAAGACTCCCGGTGAAGGCTCAGTAATGGCACCGACCGAAATTCCAGCTGCGCCATTGTTTGAAAAATCAGCTGCGGTAACCGACGTTGCATCGATATCTTCATCAAAGGTAATAACGTATGTAAGCACATCGCCAACCTTAACGATGTTGTCTGCATCACCATCATCTATGGACACTACGTTCGGTGGTGTGAGGTCGCCACTGGTAACACTTACGGTCGTATCATCTTGTACGGGAACAACCAACTTGTTGCCAGCTAGATCCAGAACATTCGCTGTTGACTTAATTCGCAGGATAAGAGTGCCAAAGATATTAGGCGTCACTTGAACCGACACCACTCCAGGAGAGGTCTCGGTCACACTCCCCAGAGTGATGAGAGCTGTGCCTGCATTATCAAAATCGCCAGCAGAAATCGTCGAGGCTTGAATGTCTTCGCTAAAGGTGAGCGTATAAGTTAACATCGTGCCAGCGGAAACCGTATCATCCAAGTCGCCATCATCAAACTCGACCGTAGGCGGAGTGCTATCGGGTACCTCGGCAAAATCGCCAGAGTTCAGACTGTTCGTTCCCACGTCACTGTAGTTGGCCGTGTTCGCTATCGCAGCCTGAGCCAATGCAAAGCTAGTGAACTGACGCAAGCCTGAGTATTCTCGATTTCCGATACCGTCAGTTGCGTTGAAGCTGATGTTTCGACCTGCAGAATTTAATATCGATGGCAAAGCAGACTCATTGGATGTCGTGGAACTCGCATCCCAGCCTGCTGCCCCACTGAAGTCCGCTCCGAAGATCAGCCTGCCAGAAAAGTTTTGATTGCCACTGGGACCTGTAAATGAACCTTGGCCAGCAAAGATTTGATCGCCAGCCCCAGCCAGTCCATCTAATTGCCCGATTAAGGACCCGATATCTGCGTTACCAGGTGGCGTCAAGTTGGCCGATGCAACTACCACTGTTCCAGCCGTTACGGTTGTCGAACCGTTGACCCATTGTGCTAAATTCTCTGTGCTACGCCAGGTTCCTCCACCTGCGCCCGTCCCTGTACCATCACCACCACCGATAAAACCATGATCCCAGAACGATATTCGTGTTCCAGGCAAAATATCAACCCAGGTTACAAACGCAAAACTGTCTGGAGCTGAAGTACGATAACCGATGATCGATATATCACCGGGATTTAACGAAGTTGTGGAGGTTACGTTGATCGTTTCATCATCGTCTACCGGAACGCCTAGAACATTCCCGGCAACGTCCTTGATGACTGCCGTACCTGGAATCCGCAGTAGCAATGTTCCCGCGGAAGTTGGTGTGACCACAACCGTAAACTCACCTGGACTCGTTTCGGTGATCGCTCCAAAGGTTACTGTCGATGTTCCAGCATTCGTAAAATCGGCAGCGCTGACCGTTGATGAATCAATATCTTCGCTGAAAACTATGGTATAGGTTACGGATGTATCAACGGGCACTGAACCGGATGTCGAGTTCGTAATGCCTGTAACTGTCGGTGCTGTA
>JBILTA010000047.1:0-15295 GCA_044371785.1 Pirellulaceae bacterium
ACTCAGGCCCGACGCATGAGCACCCCTCGGTCAAAGCCTCCTAAGTTGTTTGTGGAGCGGGTTTAACACCGTTTCGTCATCCCAGCCAGGCACCCTAATTTTTGGTGCCAGGCACCCTAATTTGGCGAGTTGGAATACTCGCATTGTTTTTTGGGGAAGGATTCAAATTAGCAAAACTGATAGTTCCAGTCGGCTAAAAAAAGACACGGATTGGTACCAGGCACTTAATAGCTGGACACCAAGTTGGCCGATGGCGGGGGTTCAAGGCAATTCGATTACGGGAAGAGAATCGTATAGGAGTCGAGCTGCAGAATAGGTAGATGAATCGCCCCATTCACATGAAGCCCAAAGACCTTGGAAACCATTGCCAGGAATGGGTGTTTGGAAAGAGCAGTCCCCTGACACAGCGGTCAGGGGAAGCTTCGGGTTCATGAATGAACTCTAATAGCTCGATCAATGGAGAATAAAGTAGCGTCAACCATGTGGGATGCCCCACTAGAGCGAACTTTCTAGCAACAAACGAAGCTTGCGTAGCTCTTGTCGCATATCCATACCTTCCATCGGCGTCATTTGAATGCCGAGGGCTCGATCATAATGAACACGCTGCAATTGGGTAATCAAACGAGCATATTCCATCTCGCCCTGACCGACTCGAACTTGCAACTGATCTTTCTTCGAGTCGCGCAAATGAACATGCAAAACATACTTCATCAGCTTGTCATAGTTCTTGTTGCGATGAGGTCCCACCCAAAAATGACTAGGATCCAAAGTCAAACCCAATCCTGTGACGTTATCACAAAGATTCTTGACCGTATCAGGATCCTCGCTCAAACAACCGACTTCGGTCTTGAGCGCCACTCGAGCCCCTTCACCTTCCGCAATGGTCACTAGCCTTTGCAGGCGTTCAATCTCTTCATTAAACGGAGTCCCCAACTCTGCGGATGGGACCGTCAAAATGACCACTCGGGTAGCTTTCGCAAACCGACACACCGTGCTGAAACGAGAGTAGTACTCTTCGCCGGTAGCATCGATGCGAACACTATAACTGCATATGTCCAATCGATGCGTGTCGCGACACAACTCTACCGCACGATCGAAGTTCTCTTCGAGCTGCTTGGGAGGCATCTGAATTTGGTCATCGTGCAGCGCAATCTCGACAGTGGAAAACTCGAGATCTTGTAGCAATGAAATAACTTCCGGAATAGGTACATCCGGGAAACAGTCCGTAGACGCGGAAACGAACACTGAGCCGACTCCTTTTTCGTTCGATTCTCGGCAATTTTTAGCCAAGTACCCAAGTTATCGTCTTGGACCGGTTGTGGCAACACCACGCCACGCTCCCCCCTCATTCTTCCCACCTCAAAAATCTGACTTTTTGACGGGTAACTTGCTAGCATTAATTTTTGCAAAGGATGACTTTCGGACGCATTTAGTGTTCAATAGATGGATTAACCGCCTAGAAACACAGCGTTCGCTGTTTTGGAGTCCCTCAAGAATGTTGTCCCGTTTTGCTCCAATGTCGTACCCAACCCTCGCATTGTCACTGCTCACATTATCAATTCTTTTCCTGCAACATTTCACTTGTTTAGCAACAGAACCGGTTCATCACCCCGCTTCACTCGACGATACGGCTCCAGCAGACAAAGTTCCAACAGACAAAGCCCTTGAACCTAGTACCCCAGCTGCATGGTACGGTGAAGGCGTTCGTCCCACCGATGCCCGCACTCCCGAAGACGAACGTCAAGGATTCCACTTGCCCGCCGGCTTCGTCGTCGAACTAGTAGCAGCCGAACCACAGATATCAAAGCCGCTCAATATGGCCTTTGATTCCAAGGGACGTCTGTGGGTAACGGACACCCTAGAGTATCCGTATCAAGCTCCACCGGGCCAACCTGCCCGCGACACGCTCCGAATACTGGAAGACACCAACGGAGATGGCCAGTTCGATCGTTCGACCACCTTCGCCGATAACCTCAACATTCCCATCGGCATCCTCCCATACGGTGACGGGGCTATTTGCTTTAGTATTCCCAACATCTGGTACCTTCGCGATACTGATGGCGACGGAAAATGCGATAAACGAGAAAAACTCATCGGACCGTTCGACACCACTCGCGACACGCATGGCATGATCAATGCCCTGCGTCGCGGTGATGATGGTTGGATCTACGCATGCCACGGTTTTAACAATCAATCAACCGTGGAAGGTAAAGATGGCCACAAGATCACCTTGATCTCGGGCAATACATTTCGCTTCCGACCAGACGGAAGTCGTGTTGAAATCGTATCATTGGGCCAAGTGAATCCTTTTGGAATGGATAGTGATGAACGTGGTCAGTACTACACGGCCGACTGTCACAGCAAGCCAATCACCCAAGTGATTCCTGGTGCGTGTTATCCGAGCTTTGGACGTCCACATGATGGCTTGGGCTTTGCCCACAGCATGATGGAACATCTGCATGGCAGCACCGCCATCTGCGGCTTGGTCTTCTATCAAGGCAAACAGTTCCCCGAAGTTTTCCACGACTCATTCATCAGCGGTAACGTGATGACCAGTCGCCTCAATCGCAATCATCGCAAGCGGGTAGGTACAACGGAGTTTGCCATCGAGCAAGGTGACTTCATGACCAGCGATGACACGTGGTTTCGTCCTGTCGATATTCGCTTAGGTCCAGACGGAGCTCTCTATGTTGCCGACTTCTACAACAAAATCATAGGACATTATGAAGTACCCTTACCTCACCCAGGCCGCGATCGATACCGTGGAAGAATTTGGCGCATTCGCTATGCACCCAACAACGAAGCTCCCGCACCAGTTTCATTGACTTTAAATACTCAATCCCCCAAAGAACTTGTGGCCCACTTAGCTTCGGACAACGCAACACTTCGCCACTTAGCTCTAGATGAGCTGACCGATCGCTGCGGCTTAGAAGCCAAGCCTGAGTTGCTAAGCGCGTTAAAGAGCACTTCCCTACATGCAAAGTATCTTTCTATGTGGGGACTGGCCCGCATCAACTCGCTACCTCCAGAATCTATCGTTCTACTGGCTCAAGACACCTCTCTCTTAGTCCGATTACATGTTGCGAAACTCATCGGCACCCTGCCTAACGGTTCAACAGAAACTCTGTTACAACTGCTTGAGGATTCTGATGCAGACGTCGCGCGAACCGCTGCTGAGAGTTTGGGCAAAGGCTCATCGCCCGAAGCTCTAATCCCCTTGTTGAAAAAACTCGCTCAGGTCAACGAACAAAAGTTTAGCCAAGTTAAGGACACCGTCCTTATTCAGTCCATTCGTATCGCCATTCGCAATCTGTTGCAAAAAGATGAACCGCGAAAACTTCTCGTACAAGCCTGGACCGACGAAGCGGAACTGCCACACGCTTTCTCTGACCTGAAAATCACCGCTGGCCACACTAGCAACATCGCCTCGATTTTGCTCGGACTAACGCATTCGGATTCAGCCACGCTACTACAAGCTTTTTTGGCAAAAAAAACAGCTTCGCAGGCCATCGATGCGGACACTTTGCAACACATCGCACGCTGGTGCGATCCAAACCAATTACCCGAATTTGTGGAATGGATCGAGCGTACTTATGCAACTGAACCTGAACGCCAATTGCAAATGCTGCAGAATATCGAAAGCGGCTTGACGGCGCGTGGACTTAATGCCCCCGATTCTGTTCGCCGCTGGGGGATCAGCCTAGCAAAACATTTGCTCGAACCTTGGACATCCAATTCATCAGCATCACCAACCATGACTAGTTGGGGTGTGGATACTGGTGAGATGTGGAGAAGCGAATCTCGACACTGCGATGATGGAATCGATTTCGCTGACTTCCGCAGTAGCTTGACGCGTGGCGAAAGTTACATTGGCTCACTTCGTAGCGGTGCGTTTTCCGCTCCCGCGAAACTCTCCTTCTGGCTCGTCGGGCACAACGGCTTTCCCGACCAAAGCGACAAACAATCCAACCGTTGTGAACTGATAGCAGCAGATAATGGAGAAATCCTGAAAACCGAGTTTCCACCGCGCAGCGATATCGGCAAACTTGTCGTTTGGGATCTATCGGCCCTCAATGGCCGCTCCGTGTTCATCCGCTGTGTCGATGGCGACAACGGCACAGCTTATGCCTGGATCGCTGTGGGGCGATTCTCATATCCACCCCTTAATGCGGATGGAGCGATGAATGATTTGCGTAACGCTCTAAGAATCGTTTCGCGTTATTCCCTAAACGAACTTCGCGAAGTCTTAACTCGAGTCACCTCGTCATCCAGCCTCGATGATAAAGGACAACTGGAAGTATTGGTCGTCCTAACGCAACTCGACAATCAACCGCTGCTGCAAAGCTTCGCCGACTTTGCTGCTCAGGACCTAACTTTGGCTCACTCGTGGAACAACTCGTTGCAGAAAGCCAAAAACCTAGATGAGGCAGCACGCCAAAAGTGGCTTGCGGACGAGTTCCCACTTCTTGCTAAAGGATTATCCACACGCCAACAGGCCAGCCTTGTTAAAGCACTAACAGTTCGCACCAGCAATTTAGACTGGATGATCGATTCCTTTGAGAAAGGTCTGCTCAGCACTGCTGTGCTTCGAGACCAAGCATTGCGTGAACTACTTAAAGGATTATTGAAGAACTCACCCAACGCAGAACGCTGGTCCAAGATGACCGACTCAATTCCAGCTGAAGACGAAGCCACAATCGAACGCTGGAATCGACTTGTATCAACGCCGCTTCCGCAAGATCTTGATTTCGCCAAAGGCAAAACGGTGTTTACCGAAAAATGCTCGCAGTGTCACCAACTTTCAGGACAAGGAAAAATCGTTGGACCTCAACTAGATGGTATCGGCAAACGAACACAAGAACGCTTGCTCGAAGATATCTTACTCCCCAATCGAAACGTCGATCATGCCTTCAGAACATCGACGCTGTTGTTGGAAGATGGTCGAGTTGTTGTGGGCCTTGTTCGCAACGAAACCGATGATGCCCTGACTTTGGTTGATGGAGAAGG
Source organism: Pirellulaceae bacterium (assembly GCA_044371785.1). Taxonomy (GTDB): domain Bacteria; phylum Planctomycetota; class Planctomycetia; order Pirellulales; family Pirellulaceae; genus JAFLCP01. The sequence goes on from JBILTA010000047.1 coordinate 5,008, forward strand.
AAAAGAACAAACCATTCCATTAGCAGATATATCAGAGCGTAAACAGAATTCCCAGTCTGTGATGCCCGGCAATTTTCACGAAGTGTTAGACGACGCCGCTCTACAAAACTTGATCGGCTTCCTAAAGAATCACCCCTAAAGAGTCGTAACTGTATGCATTGCTTCTTACATCGCCATTGCGTTCGATGAACCGCATCGCTTCAATTGCTAGCAATCCTATAGCCAACCTCCTACCGTTGCCAATTAACATGGACGATTCCCTCGTTATCCAAAGAAATTGATATCCTCTTTATAAACCTGAAAAATTGCTCTAGGCGACATCAGGTAGATTCTCTACGATCCCGGCGTGAGTCTCGTATTTCATGGAGGAATATCGTGCAAACGATCAAAACCGCCGCCGTGGTTGTGTTGATGATGACCGTACTTTACGGGATCTTTATCGCAATAAATAACAATGAACCCGCCTTGCCCCCTGGGCTAGCAGATCTTGCCCTAGATGATCCAACTATGGACATCGAGTTGGGGGAGCCTGTGGGCGGAGATAGTCTTATTCCATCTGTTCCATTGGCCACATCTTCGGGTAGTGGAACCAAAGAACTCGGGGCTAATGAACTAGCTATTCCACAGACCCCAGCTCCGGAGATGCTTGAAAACTTGAGCGTTGAAGAGTCGGTTGCTTCGGATAAGTCTGAAGGTAATAGCTTGGTTGATATTCCGAAAAGTGAAAACACCTCGCGTGAAAACTTCTCGACGGATCCCAAGAACGTCCGCTCTACAGAACAAGCCAACGACAATGTGCCGAATCAAGCCACTCGTAACGGTTCATTTTTCCCGGTTTCGACTCCCTTGCCAAACACACTAGGTAGCGGTGACAATAAGTCTGGCAATACAGCCTTGCCATCTCCTAGTCCAACGTCAGGCAACTCGAGTACAACCGGTGGAAGCTTGATTCCATCCCCACCCCAACTTGATGCATCCGCTTCAACGAATTCGCCAGCCGCATCAAGCCCGCCGAACGCCACGCCATTAAGTGCCTTAGCAAACAACACCACTGTTCCGAGCGGCTTGCCTACTGCGACTCCTGTTGTGGACAATTCCTCAAGGCAGAGTGAAGTGGCCATTGCCGAACTTAGCTATTCCGACGCCAAAGAAAAGGCATTAGCCAAAGCCCGCGATGGGAAACTCAAGGAAGCTCTGGTTCAAATGACCGCATGGTATGGACGGGCTGAACTAACCTATGATGAGAAATCGGACTTAATCGATTTGCTCAATGCCTTGGCTGCAGAGGTTATCTACTCGCGTCGACATTTCCTGGAAACATCGTACAAGGCGGGCCCTCGTGAATCACTGGAAGATATCGCCAAACTGCACGGTATCAGCACCGAGTTGCTCGCCAGCATCAATCAGATTCCAGCACCTTACGTTTTACTACCCAATGCTGAACTCAAAGTATTGCGTGGGCCGTTTCGAGCTGAAATCAACTTGACCACAAAAGAATTCACACTGTATTTGGATAACATGTTTGCTGGCCAATTTCCTATTTCTATCGGATCGGACATCAAGGAAATTGATGGTGGTTTCAATATCATGAGCAAGCAGACCAACCGTAATTATTACGCAGCCAACGGCGGAACGGTTAGCCACACCGATCCCAATAACCCGTATGGTAAACATTGGCTTGACCTCGGCCAGGACCTCTGCATTCACGGATCGCCAGCCGCCGAAAACAGCCCACTGAGTAATGCGGGCTGTATCAGCCTGAGCCCACGCGATGCCGAAGATGTGTACAATATCCTGACTGTTGGTTCGAAAGTCACGATCAAACGATAATCAAGAAAAAACACCTCATGTACAACTCGGCTGCACTCAAGGCTTTAATCGAAAAACACGCTCTAAAATTTGGTCAGTTCCAGCTAGCAAGTGGCAAAATCGGGTCTTACTATCTCGATTGCCGCCAGGTAACCTTGCACCCTCAAGGGGCAAACCTTATCGGTGCGGGCCTTCTGGAACTGATGGCTGGGTCAATACCCGAAGCAGTGGGTGGTATGGCAATTGGTGCCGATCCCATCACTGGTGCAGTTATTACCCTGGCTGGGCAAAAGAATATTCCTATCCATGGCTTCATCGTGCGAAAAGAAGCCAAGGGACACGGAATGGGCCGTCAAGTGGAAGGTCCCGTCCAACCAGGCATGCGAGCCATCATTGTTGAAGATGTCGTAACGAGTGGTGGAAGTGCTTTGCAAGCAGTCGAAGCTGCAACTGCATTTGGTTTGAAGATCGACACCATCATGGCTGTTGTAGACCGCCTCGAAGGGGGTCGCGAAACCATCGAAAGCCGTGGACTGAAGTTGCACACACTCTTCACAGTCCGAGACTTCGGAATCAATCCATAACATGGAAACCAAGCTGCATCGGCAACTCAAAGAACTCTATGCCGCAACTGCAAGCCAGATCGAGGTGCGTTTCGAAGGTTATATAATCGATGCGATTTCCCACCAAGGTGAATTGATCGAGGTTCAACATGCTCCTCTCGGATCCATTCGCAGAAAATGCGAGGATCTTCTTCAAGCTCATCCTTTGCGTGTAGTTAAACCTGTCATTCAACGCAAGTGGATCGTGGGCCTGAAAGACAAATCAGGCCCCGTCGTCCGCAAACGGCTCAGTCCAAAGCGAGGCCGACTTGTTGATATATTCACGGAACTAACACATTTTGTTCCAGTGTTCCCTCATCCAAGATTAACGCTCGACATCGCCTTTATCGATACCGAAGAATGGCGTTATCCTGTGGTCCGACGCTGGGGAAAACAATTCCGCATTCAGGATCAATGTTTGGTGGACGTTCACCAAACCGTTCGACTTCAAACCGCTGCTGATCTCTTAAAGCTAATCCCTACCGAATCACTTCCAGAAACTTTTCAAACCCAAGATCTGGCAACAGCATTATCATGTCCACGTTGGTTGGCTCAAAAGGTGGCGTATTGTTTGCGCCGAATTGAGTTGACACAAATCGTCGGCAAAAAAGGCAACTCGGTCCTTTATCAACTTCAGGCCGCAGCTTAAGTCACGTGGCTCAGCAGATATCGTACAACGGGCAACGACAGACTATTGCCCGCCAATTTCCACTGTTTCCTCAATGTGGCTGCTTGCTCTACCTGAAAGTGTTCAGGAAAGCCCAATAGTCGCAAGACTTCTTCCGGTGAGAATCGACGATAACAACCAGGCGCATACTCTAAGTACGAACCCGCGCCGGAAGACACCACTCCATAGCTCGAACCGAAACAGGCTGTTGGCTCGTGCTCACGATCTTCTGTTAAGCGATCTAAGCTCTCACGGAACTTTTCCAAGAACCTTTCCTCAACCAGCAACTCTTGCGAAAAATTCTTATCGACAAAGCCCCGCCAACTGAGCTCAAATTTCGGTGGCGTTTTCCATTGCGGCAACGTGTTCGTCGTCGCCATCAGATAGAACCGCGGCCGGCGATTTGGCCACCCCCACTCACTAGGGCAGACTTCCAATACTTGCCAGGCATATCCCGACTTCTCCAAAATCGCTCGACAGTAATCAAACATAGCACTCGTTGCAAAGCCGAGAACGTTCTCAAGCAAGATCCAGCGTGGACGTAATTGTGGAATCAATAGCAGAAGATTTTCTAGACCACGACTCCGAGGATCTTCGCGGTCCCGCTTACGTCCTCGCCGAGAATAGGGCTGACAAGGTGGCGACAACCACCAAGCATTGCCTCCAAACGCCTCAAGCCAATCCACTTCAACGCTCTCCAAAGAAACGTTGAAGTAGGGATGAGGGAAGTTGGCTTCGTATACATTCTTGGCAGCCTGATCGATATCGATGGCCGCTACGATTTCATGCGCCTCGCAGCATGCCGCAAAGCCTCCAAGGCCGGCAAAAAACTCGACAAATCGAAGCCTTCCGCCGGCGAAATTCTTTTCGGCCACTACCAAATCACCTTTTTGCCGCACATCAAGTTATTGCTTGAGATTACGTTCCAAAAAGTCAGTCATCATCTCATGCATATGCCGGCGTTGAAGCGGATCAACGATACCATGTCGATTCCGAGGGTAGATCATTAGTTCAAATGGCTTACCCACTTTTTGCAATGCATAAGCCAATTGCAACGTGTTAGACATATGCACGTTGTCATCGATTTCGCCATGGATAAGCAACAGACTTCCATGTAAATCCTTGGCGGCTTCAACAACGGAACTCTTCTTGTAACCCTCGGGATTATTCTGTGGCGTATCCATATACCGTTCGGTATATACCGCATCATAATTACGCCAATCTGTCACCGGAGCACCCGAAATACCAGCTTTGAACAACTTGCTGTGCGTTAAGGCATAACCCGTGAAATACCCACCATAACTCCAGCCCCACACGCCCATCCGACTACCATCGCCCCAAGGTTGTTCGGCTGCCCATTTGGCAGCATCCTCTAAGTCTCTCAGTTCGACTTCACCCAGATTACGGTGAATCGGCCACGTGTCACGACCACCAGGTCCGCGTGAGGCTCGATTGTCGCAGAGCATTACCACATAACCTTGCTGCGCCAGATATTGATGCCACCAATAGTTGCCTTCCTGAAATCGATTGGCAATCGTTGAATTTTGTGGGCCGCCGTAAACATGAAAGAACACCGGGTACTTCTTATCAGGATTTTTAAGATCCAAATCAGGTGGAGCGATAATCATCGCCTGCAGTGTCATCCCATCGCGAGCCTTAATCGTTATCAGCACGGGTGGTTGTGCTGCCATAAATTTAAATCGATCGATGGTCGTTGCCGAAAGTGTTCTAACCAATTCACCATCCGATGTCTTCAAATCCAGTCGCGACGGTGATTGAATATTGCTGTGTCTATCCATGAAATACTGACCCGAGGGATCGACATCACAACGATGTGTGCCAACCTCTTGCGTCAGGCGAGTCAACATCTTGGACTTGGCGTCCACACGAAACGCTTGCGTTTCGATCGGATTTCCGTAATTGCCCTGGATGATGAGGAAATCTCCCGACTCGTCAAACCACAGAATATCAGCGACATCCCAATCTCCTTCCGTCAAAGCGACACTCGTTTTTCCGTCGGCAGAAATTCGATAAACATGACGTCTGCCCGCAGCCTTATCGCTCATCCACAAAAAGTCGCCATTGGACAGCCACTTTGGCTCAATAATGACATCGACCCATGCAGGACTCTCTTCACGCATCAACTTCTTCACTTCTCCGTTAACCGGATTTGCCTCGCACAAATCGAGCCACGTTTGGATTCGGTTTTGCATTTGAAAAATTACGCCCGAATTGTCGGGGCGCCATCCGACTCGCACAACCAATCGATCATCAGCCGGATAAGTACCAAGATCAGCTTCGATCAGCTTCATATCGGCAATCTGAACTACAAACAGCTTTACATCCGGTAAAGCGTCTCCAGCTTTCGGATAACGGGTCACTTCCACGGTCGATTTGAAACTTAGCGAGTCATCGATGGGATATCGATCGACGGGCTTCTCATTCAATTGCAGAAAGGCGATCTTCTGTCCGTCTGGGCTCCACCAAAACGCCTTGAAGTTACCTCTCCCGTAAATTTCCTCTTGATAAACCCAGTCGAGGATTCCATTGAGTAAATCTTCTTGTTTATCGCTGGTAACAGGACGAACTTCAGTCGTTTCTGTGTTGACGATCATCAAGTTATCATCTTGCACAAACGCAATCGACTTACCGTCGGGGCTCAGCTCCGCAAGTTGCTCCGCTTTATCAGGCGTATTGGTAATCCGCCTGGCAACATCTTTTTCCACGTCATAGATGTAGAGATCGCGATCGATGTTTAGCATGGCCCAACGCAAGGCGATATCGAAACTATCGAGACTCACGGCTGAGCGATTTCCACGCAGATTTACGCCTTCGATCTTTTGCAGAGCTGTTGTCGCTTTATCAATTAAATTCAAACGCCTTGAAGAACCGGTGGCTGCATCGTAAGCAATCAGACTCGAGTCGCGTCGCATCACGTACTCAACGCTATTTCCATCTTGACTCTTAGGTAACCAGCGTGGAGCAGCCGCATTGGCAGCCGCCCAAGTCACACGCTGATCACCTCCAAAAATCTTATCCATACTAAGGCGTTCCCCGCCTCGTACTTTATCGATAGGCTCAGAAGAGACGGCTGGCTTACCATTGAAAGACACCACTCGCTGTACAGGATAGGTTGCCCCATCGCGAATCGCTGGGTCAAAGAAATTCCACTTGGCCAAACTGTCGTCCGAATTTGGTTCCAAAGTGTAGGTCACCAATCTTCCCAGCTTTTGGGATGTCGGAATGACATAGGAACCTGCCTCCAATACAACATCCTCTTGTGGCAATCCTTCGATCTCAATCTTCAAGAGACGATGATCTTGGAAGTTAGAATCTTCGGTTACTTTCTGCAGTTTGTGATTGAGTATTGTCGCTTTCGAGTCTTGCTCCAAACGCCAAACTTTGACGCCATGTCTCATCAAGCGATCAGCGATCCAAGCTTGTTCGGAAGACAACACGTATGCAGCAGGAACGTCGCTTTCCAACGTCGACTCGATCTTGGTCCAGAGTTCAACATCGTAATCCTTCTTCTGGAGGCGTTCTAAATTGTTACCTGCGTGAAAATAGGAGAGTTCATTCGCTCCGGCAACTGGCTTACCGGCTTCATCCAATAATTCATATCCCAGTGCGGTCACTGGTGCATCCCACTTCGCAAGCTTTGCCTGCACCGACAGCTTCTCTTGCTTGGGCTTGGCAAATGGTTGCGAACTTGCTCCCTCCCATGCCTGCTCACCCTCGGAAATCAAAGCGTTGATCGTTGTTTTGTTCTGCGCAAGATGGTTCAGGCAATGCGCTACAAATGCGTAGGTTGCATCAATACGTGTTTTGTATTCAGAGTACGAGTAGGACTCCGAGAGAATGCCAATCTTGCCTCGCATGCCCATGTACTCGGTGCTATAACGTGGCTCATGACCATAACTCTCCCAACGCTTATGATCATCTTCGAAATTTCCGTACCAAAACGAATTAAAGCCCGACTGTTTCATGTCAACAGTCACTGCTGGCATCATTTGACTGCGCAAATAATCTTGCAGCTTCGTCGCACCTGCTGGGTTATTGGGAGTGCTATAAGTCAACTCATATTGATGCAAAGATCCGTTGGTTGTGTGACAATCGATCAACACATCAACGTCCCATTTTTCCAAGCATCCGATCAATGAGTTTGCTTCGGGCGATTCGAGCTTGACGAAATCGCGATTGAGATCCAGGCCTTGAGCATTTTCCCGAATGCCCATGCCATCGTCAGGCCCCTTCTGGCCAGGGCGATGATTCTTGCCGATGCGTTCACCACCGTCCACGTTGTAGTTCGGCACAAAGATCAGCGATAGATTTTCTTTCCATTTCAAGTTCGGCTGAACAAGCAGATCGCGAGCCAATGCAAGTAAGGCTTCTTTACCATCACTTTCACCGGGATGAATGCTTCCTAGCAGCAACACTACCAACCTATCGTCGTTTGTTGGTTTGCTGTTATGTTTAGATGGATCCGTATTCCAATGCAGGGCCCAAATTTCACGCCCTTCAACACTTTGGCCAATCGTTTCGAGTTGCACCGATTTATCGGCACTAACAAGTGATTTCAAAAACGCTTCAACGTCTTTAGCAAGTGCAGTCGCTTTGAACGCAGAACTTTCGGCGACCGTTTGAAGTTGCTTTAAACTAACAGCACCACTTGCGGTTGATCCTTCTTGAGCTGCCAACTTTCCCTGTGTGAAACTGGTCAGCGGATTGCCAAATAGAAGACAAACATTCAAGAGGGCCCAGGCCCTGAAGCAGCGTACTGGATGCATCACCATGCTCACCGATCATAGAAGGCTTCAATCAAGTTTTCAAAGAAGCCTTCAGATTAGTCGCCTGGCGTCGATATCTCCAGTAGCCCTCCCGACATGTTTGCAAGTTTCGATAAAGAGACCTACGCATCTCTCATTCATTGAGATCGTTCGCTGACCAAAATGGATCGATCAGCGAACCTCAAAATTAGCCCGTGGGGACTCCGCCCCAACAATGCATCTGAAAATATGGCCCGACACAGCACTAAGCCGTATGAATAGCTCGCTTAGCAACAGCCAATGCGGCTTCGTGGAGGGTCTCGGAGAGGGTAGGGTGGGCATGGCAGCATCGAGCGATATCTTCGCTGCTGGCACCAAACTCCATTGCGGTAGCCGCTTCCGCGATCAAGTCGCCTGCTCGGGCACCGATGATATGAACCCCCAGTACGCGATCGGTCTTAGCGTCGGCTAAGATCTTCACTCGACCTTCAGCTTCACCCAATGCTCGGGCGCGACCATTCGCGCCGTAGAATCCAATCCCCTTGCTATATGCTACACCAGCTTCCTTCAGTTGATCTTCGCTCTTACCCACGGTCGCGATTTCAGGATGTGTGTAAACGATTGCCGGAATGGTGCCATAGTTGATATGCGACTTCATACCAGCCAAGCGCTCCATGCAAACAATTGCCTCATCCATAGCTTTGTGAGCTAACATAGCCCCGCCGATTAAATCACCAATCGCGTAGATGCCAGTCGCAGCGGTTTGGAACTCACCATTGACGGGAATAAAACCTCGTTTATCTGTTTCTAAGCCAACAGTCTCTAAACCGATGTCGCGAGAGTTTGGTACACGCCCTGCGGACAAAAGTACGCGATCGCATTCTAGAGGCTCTGCTCCCTTGCAAGTAACCACGCACTTATTGCCAACAACCTTGGCGCTTTCAACCCAACTATTCAATCGGAATTGCAAGCCTTGCTTTTGGAAAGTTCGATGCGCCATCTGGGCGATCTCACTATCCATGCCTGGCAATATCCGTTCCATAGCTTCGAGCACAATGACCTCGCTACCGAGTCGATTCCAGACGCTACCCAGTTCCAAACCGATATAACCGCCGCCGATAACAACGAATCGCTTAGGAACTTCTGTAAACGACAAAGCCATGGTGCTGTTACCGATGCGAACGCCATCTTCTTCTACACCACGCATTGGAGCTGGACGACTGCCGGTCGCCAAAACGATGTGCTTGGCTTTAACCTTTTCCACTTCCCCATTGCTTAAATTAACTCGAACAATACCAATACCTTCGATAACGCCGCGACCACGAAAAGGCGTAACTTGATTTTTTTTGAACAATAGATCGATGCCACCGGTCAATGTTTGCACGATCTGATCTTTGCGTTTCATCATCGCTGAGAGATCGAGCTGCACACCTGATACCTGAATGCCATGCACCGACATTCCTTTTTGAGCTTCCAAATAAAGATGGCTAGATTCCAACAACGCTTTACTGGGGATGCACCCCACACGCAAACAAGTACCACCGAACTGAAGATTCTCGTCGATGCAAGCCGTTTTGAAGCCAAGCTGCGCCGCTCGGATTGCAGCTACATAGCCAGCGGGACCACCACCTACAACCACGACATCAAATTCAGAAGTTTTCATGCGATTATGGGACCTAAAACAAGCTTGGTTGGAACGACAATTTCGGTTCCGAGTTCTACGTTACTTCCATCGTAACCGCAGACCGCCGAATCACTACAGGGGGGCAGGGGATTCACATCCCGTTTTTTACCTAAACATTAAGACAGTACTACTGATCCGTTAACAACGGCTCCAACTGTGGAGCTACCTTCAATAACTGGTCTCTCAGCAAGCTCTTGATCTTTTTGGTGGTTGTCTGTTTCAAACATTTCTTCAGAATCGCTTCCGATTGTTCGATCGTGAGATGGGAAGCAAGTTCCTTGATGGATGGAATAAAATGAGGACTCATGCTGAATCGCCGTAGCCCCATTCCCAGCAACAACATGAATGCTAACGGTTGCCCTGCCATCTCACCGCACAAGGTCACCGATCGATTCGCCTTACTGCAGATACCGATCACATTGGACAGCACACGCAAGACGGGAGGTGCAAGAGGCTGGCAAAGATGACTCACCTTCGGATTATCGCGATCCGCCGCCATGAGATATTGAACCAAATCGTTTGAACCAATCGAGACGAAATCGACCGCTCCAATCAATTGATCCATCATTACAGCCGCGGCTGGCACTTCCACCATCATACCGAAAGCCACATCCCCATGCGGTTTCTTTTGCTCGCGTAATGTTTGTTTGTTGCGTTTCACTAAGGCATGCAGGCGACGCAACTCTTCTAGATTCGTCACCATTGGAAACAACAACTGCACACGCGCTCTAGGCATCGATCGACTCGGAGCGGCTGCCCG
>JBILTA010000460.1:0-4865 GCA_044371785.1 Pirellulaceae bacterium
ATTCGACTTTTCTTCTGTTGCCAAATGTCCTAAGCTTAATCCTTGTTCTACTGCCCAGGCACTAACCAGGAATAGAGGTCCAAGCAAGTTGCGTTTATCGTGACTGCGTCGAAGTGCTTTGCCGTCGATTGCGATTTGGTTGGTTTCAGTAAGACCATACAATTCAGAAACACGAGTGATCCAGGCCTGAAAACAGGGCTGAAAAGCTTCCGGTTTTATGGTTCGAAATAATCGATCAAACGTATCGTGCGAGGGAATCCCATTGGGCAACTCTAGATGCTGCTTTAACCACTCGGCTTGGTTCTCTGCCCAAGTTGCAATAGCCAGCGGACCGTCGGAGCCTGCAATAACAGCCATGACCGATATCACAATTAAATCACCCAATAAGTGACGGCGGTTGATCGTGGACCGCGGGTCCTGAAGATCTTTGAATTCCTCGATAATAGAATTGACTTCGGTGAATGCTTTGTTAGACATGAATGGCCCCTGCGGATCATAACCGTACGACTTTCAGATGACAGTTATCTTCGCAGAAAACACCCTAGGGCGCAATCCTACCTAGGCTACGTAGCCAGCCTAGAGTGCGCGTAAGCCATGCGAATGGTCATGGTAATCGTGTTTCGGAATTATCGTCGGAAGCCGGACCGCAATAAATACAACTTCTGGCAACCAACCGAATCGTGAACTTCCTCGTGCGCAGCGGTGCTCGTGCTCGTGCTTCTGCTCGAATGGACTGTGACGTGCAAAACAAAAACGTTGAACATGGAAAAATCTTCGGTTATGGAGGCTACTAATTAGTGCCGATTAGTGTTCCCTTTCCGCTGTGCTGAAGAAGAGTGGGGAACACTAATCACCACTAATTTCCACTAATCTCAGGGCGTTGCACTGCCCGCAATGAACCACTTATATGGCATGAGGCCAGCTCGTTGTGATAACTGGCAATGGTAAGTGATTAGCATCGCTGAAGCTTTCGTGCTTTTTGTGTCTTTCGTGGTTGACAAATGATGGGCTCACTGTTGGTGTAGAAATCAAGTCGTCGGTCATGCACGAAATCAGGGGCTTTAATAGCTCGCCACCAGTCTCGCTTGATTCCACCAAACACCAAGTGTTCTGTGAGCCAACAGTAATTCGGCGACTTTGCTGCTTCCTTCCGGATCGGCGAGCGGCTCGAAGGTATCGCCAATGATAACAATCTGATCGACTTGTTCATGCTCTAAGATTTTCAGCGTTCCGCGCAAATGCACGGCATGGTTATCAATATCTGTCACCAGTCCAATTTTCATCGCTTAGAATTCTCGACCTACGTGTAGCAACTGAAAGTTGGTTCAGTAACTCCTCAAATCGGACAGTGTCACACCAACCGTGATTGGACAACGTTCAAAAGGCTCCGTTCCAACCTAAACACTGACCTCCTGAAGTTGGAGACTTTGATTTGGCTAAACGATGAGAATAACCCAGATATGCTACACTAGCATCCATCGACAAACCTACTTTAAGAATTTTTGGGCAAGCTTTATGGATCGCTCACGTTCAATCCTCTTTGGTTATGTTGCTGTGCAGAAAGGCGTCGTGACGCTGCCGGAGATGCTTGAGGCTCACAACGTGTGGAATCAGCAACCCACAGAATCACTCGATCGCATATTGCTTCAGCGTGGCTACATCTCCCAGGAAGAGTGTCAGGTGATCGAGAGGGACGTAGAGAATTGCTGGCAGTCATTTCACACCGATTACCCGACAGTGGCCCAAGGGACTTCGAGCTCTGAACTCGAATCGCCCGCTTTGATCGACACATTGCCCCCCGATCAAATCACAATCGACCAAGCAACAATCGACCAAGCACAAAATGCACCCACTCCCCAGGAGCAAAACGAAGGGCTGCTCTCTGCCACCATAGATTATTCTTTAGAACAAACAACGTTGCCAGGAAGCGTTGGGAATAATCGTACGGCAGGGACCCGCTTTCGAATTATTCGTCCCCATGCAAGAGGAGGGCTGGGCGAGGTTTCAGTTGCGGAGGACAAGGAACTCAAGCGTAAGGTTGCTCTTAAGGAGATACAACCGCGTTTTGCGCAAGATGTCGTGAGTAAAACTCGATTCGTACAGGAAGCGGAAGTGACTGGTCGACTGGAACATCCAGGTATTGTACCCGTTTATGGCTTTGGAGAATTCGCCGATGGACGTCCTTATTATGCCATGCGATTTATCGAGGGTGAGAGTCTCAAGGATGCAGCTGATTCATGGCACCATAAGTACTCCCCAAACTTGTTACCCACGACTGCCGCAAGAGAATCCAAAAATGCGACCGCCCCAGTCGACTATCTAAGCTTGGAATTCCGTGGACTTTTGGGGCGCTTGATCGATGTGGCTCAAGCAATCGAATACGCTCATAGTCGCGGCGTCTTGCATCGAGATCTCAAACCGAGCAATATCATGCTCGGTAAATACGGTGAAACGTTGGTGGTCGATTGGGGCTTGGCAAAGGTCCGGGACCTCCCTGATCAAGAGAAACCCGGATTACCATTATCTCTATCCGATCTTGCCGATCCTTCAACAGCGATGTCCATGACGGGAGCAGCGCTTGGCACACCCGCATTTATGCCGCCTGAGCAAGCTTCCGGCAAGTGGGACCAAGTGGGCCCTGCTAGTGATGTCTACGCCCTCGGTAGCACTCTTTATTATTTGCTCACAGGTCATACACCCGTAAAAGCGGACAATATGCGTGAGCTCCTCGAAAAGGTCATGCGCGGCGAGATTGTCCCACCAACCAACTTGCAACCTTCGATCCCCAAACCTTTGGAAGCCATCTGCATGAAGGCGATGGCTCTAAAGCCCAATGATCGTTATTTATCTTCCAAAGATTTCGCTGCAGACATCGAGCTTTTCCTGGCGGACGAAGCAACCACGGCTTACAAAGAGCCGCTTGGTTTACGAACGAAACGTTGGGCGCGCAAGCATCCTAAATCCGTTGCATCGCTGACGGCAACACTCCTAGCTGGCCTAGTCAGTGTGTGTGCGATTGCCTTAATCATCAACCAAAAACATGAACAACTTGCTCTATCATTGACGAGGGAAACCAATCTCAGAACCGCAGCCGTTAATGCTCAGAATCTTGCAGAACGAAATCGAGAGGTCGCTGAAGATCAGAGTCGCTTGTCCCTCGATACGCTCAGTTCGATTGTCTACGATCTGCAAGGTGGACTAGAAGATATTCCGGGCGGCTCCGAAATTCGTCGCCGATTATTGACGACCTCACTACAAAAGTTAGGAGGCATTTCTGAACAATTCGTCGAGAAAAGCATTGTCGATGTCAATTCCTATCAAGCCCTAACAGATATGGGCGATGTGGTTCTTCGCTTCGGCAGCGGAAACCTACAGTTTTCCGATACAACAGGAACAGAACCAAGCAGTGATCAAAAGCCATTGCTCAGCGTGGTCGAAAACTTCTTTAAGCAAGCTCTTCGAATCGCAGAACAAATATCGGCCGAACAGCCGAATGATTTAACTCACAAACAACGCTTGGTGATCGCACTCGACAATATGGGAAAGGTGCGTTGGCGACAAGGTGACCGTTCTGCAGCGATGGCTTTGTTTGAAAGAGGGTCGAAATTAGCCGAAGAATATGTCCAAGCTCAGCCCGAGGATTACCGAGGTTTGAATACACTCGGTATCACCCTGGAACGTTTATACGTCGCCTATTCGAACTTGGCCGAGCCCTTGAAAGCAAATGACCTTTTACAGCGGAAACTCGAAATCGATCTTAAACTGACCCAGCAACGGCCAGATGAAACCAAACTGCAACGTGATCTCCACCTTACGTATGGAAACTTAGCCAAAGTCCATCGCTCAAAAAATAGCCTCGTAAAAGCCGAGGAGTATAGTCGCCGCGCCCTTGAATTGGCCGAGAACTTGTCTCAGCTACAACCCGACAGCGTAATGGCACAACGCGATTTAGCCTCGTGCCTAATGGAACATGGCAACCTTTGTGAATCGCAAAACAAACTCGAAGAAGCCCGCAGCCTATACGAGCGTAGCACGGTCATTTTGCAAGACTTGGTTGCGAAAGATCCTTCCGATTTATTGACGAAGAACAAATGGTCAACCCTTCATAAGTACTTCGAAGAATTAGAAATGGCCTTAATGCGATTTCCGAATGCAGCCAAGTACTCTAAGATTCACATCGAGCTTCAGCGGGAAATTGCTACAGCCAACAGTGAGGACATAGGTGCACAGAACAACTTAGCATCAGCCTTAAATTCAGCGATTAAAATCCACATGTATTTGGAGAACATGGAATTAACGAATAAGATGATTGCTGAACAAATCAACTTCGTTGACTCGCTGCGGAATCGCTTCCCTAACAATCTTGACATACGCCTCCAGTGGGTCGCTGCCCGTTTAACTGCGGCGAAAGCTCTCCTTTCCCAATCAGACTTCAAATCATCCGAACGCTTTATTCTCGAAGCTAAGCCAATTTTGGATTCACTCCGCGAGGACTTTCCGGATCATGAGGATGTTCTCTGGTCTACCGCGAACCTCAATCAAGTACAAGCGAATCTACTTTTGCAAACCAATAGGTTAGACGAAGCTAAAGAGTCCATTGCTTCAGCCCTTCTGATCTATGATGGTCTCAAGGATAAGCAAGATGTCGTGGACTTGTGCCTCGAACTCTCCGCAACAATCTACATGAGGCAACTCGATTTTGTAGAAGCCGAGAAAGTCTTGCAACGGAAGCTAGCTTTAGAAACGAGCTTGCTGGATAGCCAGCCTGGCGTTTTTCATGTTCGACATAATCAAACTGTAACTTTCTCATCGCTTGCGGAAGTGTATTTGAATCTGCAGCAACGAGAGAAATGTATCGCAATGCT
>JBILTA010000461.1:0-4861 GCA_044371785.1 Pirellulaceae bacterium
GTCGCAATATGGCAATGATTCCTTACCTCATGGAGCAAGTCGGATTCAAAATCGAAGTCGTACAGCCAATGCAACGAACCAACCAACGGCCGACAACTCGAACCCCACGCTACATTGTTGTCGCCACCAAGTCACTCGCTTAGGGCATCCCTGCAGGCACACAATTTATACCCCACAATACAGCGATGCACAGACTACGGCTCATCGGCGCATCCTACTTGGCAAGCAGCGCGGTCAGTTCTTGAATCTCACGCAAAAGCTCGACATTTCGATGATTCACCAGTGCGATATTCAATGTCGTATCCGAGGGCGACCCATCTGATGGTTCCTCACCCAACCCTGCTCCAGCTTGCTTACCACAACGAGCCAAAATACGCTCACGTATCTCCTGAGCGTTGGACAACCCCTCCAAAACACCCATATGCATCAAAGAAACACCGCCATGCGCACCACCGCCACCGCCTGCCGTCTGAACCACGAGGTTTGAGAAACCAAAAAAACGTTGCAATGGACCTTGCTGAATGTTGATGTTTTGAATGTTTTCAAAAGTGATTGTCGTCTCATGTAAGTTCCACACACCACGTCTCAGACGCATGCTACGATCGGTGAGCACATACCAAGTCGTGTCGTAATTGAGATGAATTCCGATGTAGGCAAAAATGTCCGGTAAGATGATGATGGCTAAGGCCAATGGTGTGATCAATACACCGATCAATGGCGCAGCGATAAAGATTGCGATCCACCCAATCGTCAAGCAAATATCTACGATGAATAAGACAACCCAAAACTCGAACTTGCGATAACGCAAAAAGGCCTCAGATGGGTGAAGATACTCTACGTGTTCACCTTCCAAACTTGGCAGATTGGGTGGCTCCTTGGGTAACTTGAAGTACGAAGAGAGAATCCCCCAAATGCCTTTGTAGCACCACTGCGTTGCTTCATGAACAAGTCCACGCTCTTTCATGACTTACTCCCCTGCCTACGCAGCATTTCAGACAAGTTATTGCGAATGGCAATAAGTAGCTCCGTGGTTTCACTAGCCTCAGAAACATTCGACACACTAGCGTTTGGCAATTGGCCTGTCGTTGCCAACGTCTGAACGGACCTTTCCGATTTGGCACCGCGAAGCCGTTCATAAAGCCAGTCTCGCATCTTCTCAGGCTCAGTGACACCTTCAATAACAATCTCCGGCATAGAACTTCCGGATGCGGTTTGAATCGAAATCGTCGATATCCCTAACCAACGCTGGATCACATTGCTCGAAACATGAATGTCTTGAATGCGTCGATACGCAGTGACCGACTCGCGTTTAAAGAATACACCGACACTCATACGTAGGCCGCTTTCTTCGAAACTATATCTGAGTGTCGAATACCGGAACCAAAGCGCAGGCAAACTCAAAATAATCAATGGACCAGTTATAATGGCTCCCAAAAGATAGTAGGTAAAAAGCTGCGGAGGTGGCACACCAGATTTGCCTGGATCAAACAACTCATTCTTCTGACTTAGCATTTCTATTAACTCTCGAAAAAGTACGTTGATTTGATTCTCTGTAAAGCTTTAAACTCAACTAGATTCAACCTCGAATCCAATTAGAATCCGTTATCCTATCAGCTCCTCATTTCCCACTCCATCCCCACGAAATGGCTTAGCCGAAATGATCCTTGTTGCAATCAAAAAGGGGGCCACCGAAATCCCCGCCATATGGCTTCCACTCCCAATCATCCTCTCTCTTTTCGCGTCAATACTTTCGGCGACCGGTCATGCGGAGACAATCGCTCCGCGTCCGAACATTGTTTTCATTTTGGTCGACGACATGGGATGGTCGGACCTTTCCTGCTTCGGAGGTATTCGGGCCAAAACGCCAAATATTGATCGGCTGGCGCATAATGGGTTGAGATTCAAGAATTTTTATGTCAACTCTCCAATCTGTTCTCCATCCCGTGTTGCCTTCACTACGGGACAATATCCGCATCGCTGGGGAATTACCTCCTATCTTGATAGCAGACAACGAAACGAACAGCGTGGACTGGTTCAATGGCTCGATCCACAGGCCCCCACGCTAGCGAAAATCCTGCAGCATTCCGGCTACAAAACAGGGCACTTTGGAAAATGGCACATGGGAGGACAACGCGATGTCGTCGACGCGCCGCCTATCGCAAAATATGGCTTTGATGCAAGCCTCACTAACTTTGAAGGGATGGGCCCTAAACTACTTCCATTAACGCAACAACCTGATTGGCCATCACCTCGCAAAATTTGGGATAAAGCAGAGAACCTTGGTGGTCCTGCTACCTGGATCGAGCGTTCGAAGATAACCACCGGCTACGTTAACGCTGCTCTTCAGTTCATTGATCATGCGCAGGCAGCTCACACACCATTTTACATCAACCTATGGCCCGACGACGTCCACTCGCCATTCTTTCCCAGCTTGGGACGTTGGTCCGAGGATAAACGTCAACGATACGATTCGGTTCTCGAAGAATTAGATACACAGCTAAAACCGCTGTTTGATCGAATCGAAAACGACCCTTCTTTGCGCTCGAACACGATTATTCTCCTCTGCTCGGATAATGGTCACGAACATGGCGCTGGCAACTCTACGCCGCTTCGAGGATCAAAAACATGGCTCTATGAGGGAGGCGTAAGGTCACCATTGATCGTTTACGCTCCTGCCTTTATACCACAATCCAAACAAGGTTCGTGGAACGAAGCGTCCGTACTATGTGCACTCGACATCAACCGTTCACTTTATGCACTAACAGCAACCGCACCACCACCCCTTCTTGATGGCGAAGACCTAGGTCAAACACTTCTCGGCAAAAGTGATGCTAGCCGTGAAAGCCCGATCTTTTGGCGACGTCCGCCCGATCGTCCCGGTTTCGGTCACGGACTTGACGAACCCAACCCAGACTTGGCCGTTCGCCATAAACAGTGGAAATGCTATATGAACTACGCCGGCGAAAAACTGCAACTTTACGATCTATCGCGAGATGTTTCAGAAACTCACGATTTAAGTCAACAGTTTCCCGACATCGCTCTCCATCTCCGCAACATCACCCTCCACTGGTACAACTCCCCCAAAACTGAAAACTGAAAACTGAAAACTGAATCACTGAATCACTGAATCACTACTTTAACGGCAAATAAATCTCCGTCACCAATTCCCGCTCCGCAGTGTCGGGAGGCGTGGTCACATAGATCTCGTAAGTCCCGCATCCATGCTGCTTCATTTTCTTATACCGCACAATTTGATTGGCCACACTCCAGCCATTGCCTAAGTGATGATAAGGTCCTACATGTGCCACCTTAAACGCACTCGGGGCAACCATCTTCCATTCCTTCAAATTCGAATTAGCGGGAACAACTGTACTTTCTGGAACGATAAAACCACTGATATACTCGAAGACGCCTTCTTTCATCCTAAAACGCGTATAGACCGAAATCATCTTACCATCTAACGGTAAGCGAAATTGCTCGAACTCACGTTGAGCCTTTTTAAATGCCTCCTCCATGGAAGCTCCCACCGATTCGACTGAGCATTTGGACGCAATGCCGAGCATCTTGAACTTTTGAACCGGGTGCTTGCCGTGCACCTCAACTTTTGATGAAATCGATCCGGTCTCAATAAGTTCTTTGAGCATGTTTAAGCCACGAGAGTAATCCATTCCGATCAATGTCTTTAACATCGGTATCATCCAGAATAGAAACCAGGGCATGTTTCCATCCATATGCCATGTCACTTTCGTCCCAGAACCTTCAGGCGACAAATGAAAGGCAATTTTACAGACCGACTTGAACGGTTTGATAAAGCAGAGCTCATCTTCGATTCGCTTCCCAGGTTCAAGAACTTTATGCGTTAACTTTCCTTCTCCTGTAACCTCCCCAACCCAGCCGTATGTTGAACCAACCGAATTGGCGTTTCCTGATACGGTAACCTTTGCTGTTGGCTCCGCGATTAACCAGGGCGACCACACCGTCCATTGGCTGTAATCAGCAATTTTATTGTAAACTGTGATGGGATCCGCATCGATTCTAATGGACTTCTCTATGTGGTAAGCTGGCATTTCTGCACTCCGAATCTGAGGATCTTTATTTTGAAGAATTGTGGCACGCGTAGCCATGCTTCCGCAAGAACCACCCCCATTACAATCCACAAAATCGTCTCTTGCCAACCAGCTCCTGATGTCAGAACACAATTCGCCGCCTCGATTTGGCTGTAATAAGCTATATTGCATAAGCAATGCCGCAAAATAACTGGATTACGAGTATGACCTTTAAGCGAATCATGACATCTCGAATTTTTGCGATCATCGCCATTGTGCTCGCCGCATCAGCAACCGCTTATCGATACGTCGATCGCCAACAACGCATCCGCGAACAACAGAATAAACAACGTATCGAAGCTGATGTGAAGAATGCCATCGAAAATCTTCATTTGGAAAACACGATCAAGCCGCTTTCGGAAGCTGGCGCAGAACGCTAGAGTCCGCCCCATCAGAGAACGAGTTGATGCCTACCCCTTATGACGCATCCCCTGAGCACTTAAGAGAAATGATTCTCGGTCGAAGTGGACCCTATGCCGACCCACGCGATGCGATTGATGCATTGGACAATGTTTATTTTTGGCTATCCCAATGCGACCAATCATTACAACAAACTGCATTGCGATCGCTTTTGCAGCTCTCTCGTGATCCAGACATTACCGTCGCCACCGGCGCCGTGCTCTCGCTTGACTGTTTCACATCAAT
Source organism: Pirellulaceae bacterium (assembly GCA_044371785.1). Classification (GTDB taxonomy): domain Bacteria; phylum Planctomycetota; class Planctomycetia; order Pirellulales; family Pirellulaceae; genus JAFLCP01. The sequence goes on from JBILTA010000461.1 coordinate 4,752, forward strand.
TACCAACCAACCTCCAGTTTTGCAAGACCTTATCGACCGTCCCGAAATGTTGCATCGGCAACTCGAAGGCTTTCGTCGCGATGGACTTGGATCGCTCGGCAGTCAGATTG
>JBILTA010000462.1:0-4853 GCA_044371785.1 Pirellulaceae bacterium
AGGTAACGCGTAATTCGCGGGTGGCCTATGCCAATTTGACTTACACCGAAGGGGTGGCGCAAATCGGTTCGGTCGGGGACGCAATCACCGACATGGGGCAAACGGGCAAGAATTATGTTACGAACCTAGCCGGCGATGAGAAAACGTATACCGATACCGCTGCTCCGATCATTGGTGCTCGCACATTGCTCTACACGGAAGCGGATAACGATTTGCGTAAGGCGATTACTACCGCCGATAATGTGTGGCGCAATGGTACCGCACAGGCGTGGGGAACGCATACAGCGGGTGATCTGGTAGCACGTGGAAATGTGCGTCGGTCGCTGGCCAATACATCGAACTTGGTTGCAGACGCATCTCAAGCGAGTATCGCCGAACTCAAGGCGCAGTGGTGGCAGAATGAGATACCGAACTATCTGCAATGGAGCGTCGATATTGGTGGCATCGAAAGCACCTATACCAATAACACCACTGCCAATATTCTGCTGCGTACGACGGGAGTGAAGAATGCGGGCGTTACCTACGCCTCGACCGTCGGCACGGCGATTCAAGCGTATGAAACGACGACCGCCACAGCCCGCGAGCAATATTTGTCGACGTTAATGACCATCGGTGAAACCGCTGCCGAAGCGACGATGCGAGCGGATCGGGATAAAGAGATTGCGCTAGCGGATGCCGATTTGCAAAAGCAACTCACGGGTAACGAGTCAGCTCACACAACGGCGGTCAATAATGCCAATAGTGCGCATAGCACAGCGACCGCAAATGCCGAAGCCGCTCGTAAGAGTGCTGAGCAGGCCGCATTAACGCAACTCAATTCCACGTTGGCTCAAGCGACCAAAGACAAAGAAGCCTCCATTGCTGGGGCTGAACGCACCTACGATCAAGTGGTTGCTTCCCTCGATGCGCAATACGGTTCAGAATCATCCAGCGGCGACACCGGCGTCGAAGGGGCCACGCGCCGCAGCGCGATCAAGACTCGCGACGCGCAGTATTACGCCGCCCGCGATACCTCCTGGGCCAACACCCTCAGCGGCTCGACTACCTTAGGCACTTCCCCGTGGAGCGTGAAAGCCATCTCCGCCGCCAATGCCCAAGCCGCTTTTTCGACCTCCCGTGCGAGTGCCCAAGCCGCACATGATGCAGCCATGCGTGATGCGATGGAAGATTGGCAACTCTCCAGTCGCGAATCGCTCACTGACTTACTCTTCACCGACGGCCAATCCCGCGAGACATTTAGCGTCGCTACCTCGAATGTGTATGCGAACTGGGAAAATGGGGTTGGGAACCTGCTGGGGGATAAGCCGGAGGGAACAGGATGGGGGTTGGGATATGATGAAACAAAGGGTAATAACTCAGTTGTAGCTATCAATAATTCTGAATTCCACGTGCTTTACCAAGAAGAGGACCACGAGGGCGGCGAAGTTAAGAAGCCTGAAGATAGCGATGACATTGGTAAAGCAGACGATCTTCCTGATACAACGAGCGAAGAATATCTAGAGATACAGAACCGTTTGAAGTACCTCGGAACAAGCCCAGGGCAGGACTGGTTCGACTTCTTTGTAGGAGTGGATATTCACCGAAGGAAAATTAACTATGCGACGGAAGTGATTCAGGAGATGTCGGGTGACGACCCTTATATGATGGTAATTATGGTATTTAATGCTGTTGAAGATTCAGAAGACGAGTCCTATGCAACGCGTCTTGTCACGTCTGTTTCAGCGAAAGCCGCATCATTATTAGGCGACGAGGAGGATATTGGCCATCTGGAAGCACAAAAACGATTGAATGAATTTGCTATGGACTATACAAGTTCAAAAAATATAGCAACTCAGTGGATCGAAGTGGCGGAAAAGGGGGCAGAAAAAGGCCCAGTAGTCGCCAAAACTACTCTTGAGATGTACATACTTGGAAGATTGTTTAGTTCAGCAAAATCCAGCAAGCAAAGGGAAGTTGAGGATTTACCAAGCAACTCAGGTAGGCCGAAGGAGGTCGATGTTTTGGATTCTAAGGAGGTGTCTAACAGCGGTGATAAGCCACTTCAGAAACTGGAACAGGAGGCACCGGCAGAGAATTTGTCGAGGAGAACACCGAAGGAATCGGAAGATGCGGTATCTGATCTAAATCCTGATTATAAGAAGCAGGTGTCCTTTAAGAACGGCAAAGAAGTTAATTACGGTACGAAGGGGAGTGTGCGACCAGACAATTACAAGCCGGGCTCTGCTATTGAAGTCAAAAACTATGATTTGCTTAAACCTAGAAACCGAGCGTCCCTCTACGTAACGATTCGTGAACAGTATCTCCAAAGAATCTCCAACCTTCCGAAAGGTACGATTCAGAGGATTTTGATTGACGTTCGCGGTCAAAACGTACCAGCCTTGACTTTGATGCGCTTAAAAAGTAACATCTTAACTATAACTAGGTCTACAAATGTGAAGGTCGAGTTTCTGCGGTAGCAATATGGAAGATGATGTCTACAATTGGGGTATGGCCACTCCGGAAGCTTATTCCTCGGTGAGGAGGAATGCGCTGCATGTACTAAACGTCAATTTTGCGGGAGAGGAAAACCGTACTAGGGTAATTAGGTTTGTTTGTGCAAGAATCATCCATTTTAATAGGCATTTGCCCAAAGGGACGAAGCAGACAGTTCGATTCGATTTTGTTGGGCAGTTTGTTAGTGATAAAAGTTTGATGATAGCACGGCAGATTATTGAAGAGGAGAGTAGAAGGAATGGGATTAGCGTGAGCGTCGAGTTCCTTACAGATTGAAATGGCATATAATTTTTGGGCGGAAAAGCACGGTGAAGAGGTTGTTCAAGAAATACAGGAGGCCGTTGCGGGGTCTCGTTTTGTTGAGGTATTCCCGATTTCTTTTGAGAAGGAAATAACGGAACTCGGTATTTCTGTGCCGATGAAGGCGGCGAGTGAGCCTGGGTTTGAGTTAGAGTTTGATCGCGTGATGCGTTTTTTCATGGTGGAGAAGGGCTTTAGTATTGTAGATCTTTATACCGGTTTGGTTGTAGACAAGTCCGAGCTTCCAGTTTTGGCAAAGCGCATTGTGCAGTGATTTGTTAATTTCTCATGCTCCAGAATAATGTAGTGACACCGAAACAGCGGTCCGGCGCTGCAGGACATTCTGGAAAAATGCGTTCGAGAACTCGGCTCTATTAGATGAGTTGATGGTGCGGCTAGAGTTTCCCTGAGACGCATCTTGTGCAATCGATGAACCAAGGCTCACTTCGATGCAATTGGGCGATCTGTTGGGGTGTTTCTATAGTTTTGTGAGTTGGTTCTCACTCGATTTTCTGACTTTCGACGGACTGTCAGACATCACTCGAGCTTGCTGCTCGCGTGGTGCTCCACTTTTCTTGGTTCATGGCACATGTGCACATGGCTTAGCTCGTGTTGTTTTGGAGTGATACAAGTGTTGGTTCGCTTTCGCTTGCTTTGCATCGATCACACGATAGAGCTCGATTGTGCGCTAACCTCGCAGCTCTCGCTGTGGCTCGCTTCTCTTTAAGGTCCACCGGAACTTTCGCTCCGGTCCCAAAGTACATCTCGTCGGGTGTCTGCCCTTGAAAGGCAAAATGGGGAACAACCGAGTTGTGCTGCTCCACGTAGAAATCAATGAGCTTGCGAACGGAACTCGCGCTATCGAGTTCGTTCAAGTACAACCACTGGTGCTTCAGCTGACGCCACCAGGCTTCGATCATGCTGTTCGATTCCACAATGTCGACCTGCGCTAGGATGCGTTTGATTGTGCCAGCAGAAACAAGCTCATTTATTGTGCCATTCACGTTTTCAACGCCAGAATCCATTACCGTCGAGGGTACTGTGTTTTCGGGAAGTCTTTTCGCTGCTTCCTTGAGGAGATCGGCTGTCGTACCTGTTTCGAAAGTGTCATTCAGTCTCCACGCGAGAATTCGGCGTGAGAAGTTATCGAGAACTGCGTGAACGTAAACGCGACTTCCATCAAGCAAGCGGTGAGCGTTCGGCGAAGTACATCTTGTCGAGCGTGGTAGGCTCGATGGTTTTGTTTCCTTTCACTCAGGAGCTAAACCATGGATCGTTCTACTTTTTCGAGCAAAGCCGAGTATTGGCAACGGGTTCTTGATGAGCAGCGACTCAGCAAGCTAAGCGTTGCGGCTTTCTGCGCTCAGAATTCGATTTCCGTTCCATCATTTTACCAATGGCGAAAGAAATTGCAGCCGCCACAACCTTCGGTTGCCTCACAGTCTTTGGTGCCCGTTCGGATTGTACAGAACGCAACGCCAGTTTCCGAGCAGTCGATTCAGATCATGACGCCCAGCGGATTTTCCATTCGTTGCAACATGTCTGTCGACGCCCGAAAACTCACGCAGATCATCGAAGCCATTGAGGTGGCAGAGCGAGGTGATTCGTGCTAAGTATCTCTACTCAAACACGAATCTACATCGCTGTGGAAGCGACTGATATGCGAAAGGGCTTCGACGGACTTTGCGGACTCGTATCAAGCACACTTCAGCAAGATCCTCTTTCGGGCGCATTATTCCTCTTTCTCAACAAACGTCGTGATCGAATGAAGGTACTTTACTGGGATGGTGATGGTCTAGCGATTTGGTATCGTCGGCTTGAGCAAGGGACCTTTCAGGTTCCGTTGCGCCAAGGCAACGCATCGTCTTTTGAAATTCGAAGCGACGAGTTCACGATGCTTCTCCGAGGAATCGATTTGAGCAGTGTTCGTCGACGCAAGCGTTTTCAGCTCGCGAGCTAAAGGCTCAGCTTGAACAGTCCAAGGTCTAGCGTGATTGCCTGGAGGGTGCATGTCATCTTCCAGGCATTTTTTATGAAAAAAACTGTTATTCCATGGGAAC
>JBILTA010000463.1:0-4838 GCA_044371785.1 Pirellulaceae bacterium
CGGACACAACAACCTCTTGCACATCCGTCATCACTTTTCCTTTCACTTGAATCAAAAGAGTCTTGGAAACCTGAAGAGACCGCAGTCATTGTTTGCGATGTCTGGGACTATCACCATAGCCTCAATGCGGTAAAACGCTTAGAAGAATTCGCTCCCCGATTGAATGCCGTCCTTAAAACAGCTCGACAACAAGGAATGACCATTATCCATGCTCCCAGCGATTGCATGGAGGTTTATCAAGATCATCCAGCCCGCAAGCGAGCCAAAGATGCCCCCACGGCACCTTATCGCCCAGCCGATATCGACGATTGGTGTTCCGCCATGGCTAGTGAAAAAGGAAAACGCTATCCAATCGACCAATCCGACGGTGGAGCGGATGACGATGCTGAATCGGCTAAGTTATGGAGTAACAAATTAAAGGAACTCGGTCGAAATCCAGGTATGCCCTGGCAGGCCCAATCGCCATTGATCACGATTGATGCGGAGAAAGACTTTATCTCTGATCGTGGTGGTGAAGTTTGGAATGTTCTGGAAAGCCGTGGGATCAAGAATGTCATTCTGACCGGCGTGCATGTCAACATGTGTGTTTTAGGTCGCCCCTTTGGCCTCCGCCAAATGGCTCGCAATGGCAAACGGGTTGTCTTGATGCGCGACATGACCGACGCCATGTACAATCCAAATGCCTGGCCCTATGTGAGTCATTTCACCGGAAACGATCTCATCATAGAACATATTGAACGCTATGTTTGCCCAACCATTACTAGCACAAGTCTGCTGGGGGGCGAACCATTTCGCTTTTCTAAAGACGACCGCAAAAGACTATCTATAGTTCTCTCCCCCAGCGCTGTCGAGACACACCCCTGGATCGCCGATTTTATAAATCATGATCTGCGAAAACACTTCGCCATAAATATCACCCCATGGACCAAGTCCGTTAACGGGAACTTCCCAACTCAAAATTCTGCCAACAAAGGCGACGGATATTTTGTTCTCATTTCAGAGGTCGATCTGGAAGGCGAATCGCTTAAGAAACTGGAAGCCTTTCTGCCGCTGGGGAGTTCGATACTCACCATGAACAACAAACTGCGCGAACTTGCTCGCGCGAATGCACAAAAGTTCAAACTTACGGGAACATTACACGAGCTCATCCTTAAAGATAACTCAGCATCAGCTTTGACCGTCCAACAAAAAAGCACGCTACTCACGATGCTCGCGACCGTCACTAAATGCGTTCTCGACGAAGCGGTCATTCAAGCCGGTTTCGCGCCCAAGAAACCCTTTATCGATCAATGGGGTTCGGTTCCTGTTCCAAGTTCCTATCATGAGATCCTAGGAGATGCTGAAGCCACGTCAAGCATTCCAGGTTGGTATCGCTGTGTGGTGAAAATCCCTGCAACATGGGTCAGCTCTAAGCCGAATGCCGTGAAGTTTGCCGGTAATCGCGTAGATAAAGGCACGAGTTGCTATTTGAATGGGCAAGAGCTCCAAAGTTCATCACCTAATACATTTCTCATCCCATCGGAATGCATCCAAAGTAATGATCACAACGTATTGGTGATTCGGGTAGCCAACTCGACTCATGCAATCAGCGATTCCGTGAGCTTGATCACTGCCAACGAGAATACGTTACCGCTGGATGGAACTTGGCAATTTCGATTAGGTGACCAAGCGGACTGGAAAATGATGCCACTACCTGCAAAATTTGGTGGTGGCTCGGATATCGTTTATGCCCCTGGTGACGCACTATGGACACCACGGCCCATGACGCGACCTTTCGAATTTACTCCGGGTATTGAAGGACCAGGATGTGATCGGGCCGGCAATGTTTATGCCGTCAACTTTGCTAAACAAGGGACCATTGGCATAACGAAACCGGATGGAACAGCCTCACTTTTTGCCACACTTCCAGAAGGGAGTGTGGGCAATGGTATTCGTTTCGATTCTGCGGGTAACTTCTATGTAGCCGATTACACCGGCCATAACATTTTAAAAGTGAGTGGCCACAGTGGTGAAGTTACTGTTTTTGCGCATGAACCGAAAATGAATCAGCCGAATGACTTGGCGATTGCCGATGACGGAACTCTTTATGCAAGCGATCCAAATTGGGCAAACTCCACTGGGCAAATTTGGCGAATCGACACCGATGGCAAAGTAACGCTTATTGCCGAAAACATGGGAACCACGAACGGCATCGAAGTGAGCCCCGACGGCAATACATTGTACGTCAATGAAAGCGCTCAACGCAAAGTCTGGGCCTTTACCATCACACCTGAAAAAACGCTGACTGACAAACGGCTCATTAAAGCTTTTGATGATTATGGTTTCGATGGCATGCGAGCCGATGTGGATGGAAATCTTTACGTCACCCGCCATGGTAAAGGAACCGTAGTGAAGCTGACGCCGCAGGGTGAAATCTTGCAAGAAATCCCAGTGCTCGGTAGTCGGCCCAGCAATATCTGCTTCGGTGGAACGGATGGTTGCACCGCTTATGTCACCGAAGTTGACTCATGTCGCCTGGTTGCTTTCCGCGTCGATCGTCCTGGACGCGAATGGAAACCCAAACGCCAACTTATCATTCACGCGGATGACGCAGGTATGTCTCATTCGGTAAACGAAGGAACGATCGAATCGATGCGCACGGGAATTGTCACTTCCGTCAGCATCATCACCCCGGCTCCTTGGTTCAAAGAATTCGCCCGGTTTGCAAAGAACAATCCACAGTACGACTATGGAGTTCATTTGGCGCTCAACTCCGAGTGGGATGTCTATCGCTGGGGAAGTGTTGCACCTGCCGATAAAGTACCTAGTTTGCTCGATGAAGAAGGTTACCTATGGGATGGTGTAGCGCAGGTGGTCGAACATGCCAAAGCGGAAGAAGTGGAGATCGAGCTCAAAGCTCAGATCGAGAAGGCGTTCAAATTCGGAGTCCCTGTCAGCCACATCGATACCCACATGGGCGCCTTGATGAGTCGTCCTGACTTGATCGATGTCTATGTAAAAGTTGCAGTCGAATACAATTTGCCACTGTTGTTTTTGGCGGATCGTGACGGCAGCTTGCGAGAAGCGTATCCAGCTTTGAAAGATCGTTTCGAAATGAACATCGGGCGTATCCAGGAGCGCAAACTACCGTTGCTGGATCACTTGGTTCAAATTTACGGAGGCGACAACCTGCCAGAACGACAAGAGCAATATCTGCGTGATATCAGTACGATCCCCAATGGCATCACTCAATTGATCATCCACTGTGGTATCGATAACGCTGAGCTTCGCGCTATCACATCGAGTTCCCTCCGAAGAAACCAAGATCGTGTCCTCTTTGGTGATCCCAAAACAAAAGAGTTTCTGGATCGTCAAGGAATTGAACTGACTACTTGGAAAAAAATCCATCAAGCTGCATTGGATTCGAAGTGAATCGGACTAACTAACAGGAACCTGGATCTCAATTTTTCCATCGACTTCGCGAATATCAAAGGTTCGTAACATTTTGCGTTTCGTAAGGAGATTCTCCCCTGTGCCGATATTGTATTGCCAACCGTGCCAAGGACAGGTCACACAAGTCTTGTCCAATGAACCTTTGGCGATAGGTCCTCCTTGATGCGCACAAATGCCATCCACAGCGTATAGCTTCCCTTCCTGGCGGAATACGGCGATAACGTCGGTTCCGACCAAGAACTCGACGCCCTGCTTCTCCCCCACCTCGCTGGAACTCCCAACCACACTCCACTGGCCAGAACTGCTATCACTCGGTTCATCAGTATTGAGCATCTCATTCTCCTTCAATGCAAACAGAGAACAGCTAGAGCAGCTTGTACGGGGTCATTTTAGCAATTTGTTGTGCCCCAGCCGCAACGGCGACAATTTAGCACACTGTCCACTGGGTAACCTTCGACAAAACCATTAGAATTTCGAATAGAAGGGTGGAGTACTGGAATAAAACCGTTTTGATTTCAACGTCCATCGTTTGTTTGTCAGGGAGAGGTCGGCAACGTGAAAGCAATTTTGAAGGCTGGATTTGCGGCATGGGTCGCTTTAGCGTCCCTACTGCCCACTATGGGAAGAGCTGAGGAGAAGATGCCCACGAAAATTACGTCCATCGAAGGGATTAGCGAATACCGTCTCGATAATGGCGTTCAGGTATTGTTATTTCCAGACACCAGCAAGTCGACGGTAACGGTCAATATGACGGTGCTGGTTGGTTCGCGCCACGAAGGTTATGGCGAAGCGGGTATGGCTCACTTGCTTGAGCATATGCTCTTCAAGGGAACCCCAACACACACCAACATCCCGAAAGAACTACAAGACCGCGGTGCACGATTCAACGGAACCACTTGGCTCGACCGTACCAATTACTATGAAACGTTACCTGCCGAAGGCGATAACCTCGAATTCGCTTTGCGATTGGAAGCCGATCGTTTGGTCAATAGCAAGATTCTCGCTGAGGACCTCGCATCCGAATTCAGCGTCGTGCGTAGCGAATTCGAACGAGGTGAAAACTCGCCTCAACGCGTACTAATGCAACGCGTGCAAGCGGCCGCTTTCGAATGGCACAACTACGGTAAATCGACCATCGGCAACCGCAGCGATATCGAGCGAGTTCCCGTCCCCAATTTGCGCAATTTTTACAAGAAATACTATCGGCCTGACAACGTCATGCTCGTAGTTGCAGGAAAATTCAAAACAGAAGAAGCCCTAACGCTGATCCAAAAGTACTTTGGTGTTGTGCAGAATCCTGACTCCCCTCTGGAAAACACCTATACGGTCGAGCCAGCTCAAGATGGTGAACGACTGGTTGTTCTGCGTCGCGTAGGCGATTCGCAACTATTGAGCTCCGCTTATCA
>JBILTA010000464.1:0-4836 GCA_044371785.1 Pirellulaceae bacterium
ATGGCTGGCTCATGGTGCAAACCGATGAGACATGGAGTATCCTCATTGGGTACTTCCCTCTCTTAAGGACACAACCATGAGCCGTTCCTTTCTCACCAAACTCGTTCCATTCCTACTTCTCGCTGGCTCAGTTATCTCCACTCGCGCGACTGCGGAAGATAATGACTCCACTTCCATTCGCGTCATGAGCTTCAACATTCGTTATGGCACAGCGAATGATGGTGATAACCACTGGAGCAAACGTAAAGATTTCTTGCTCGAAACGATACAAGCTTACAATCCCGACCTTTTGGGAACACAAGAGACGCTCGGCTTTCAGAAGGATTTTATAGCAGCCGGCCTGATGGGATATGCCGCATTGGGCGTTGGACGCGAAGATGGCAAACAACAGGGTGAAATGACGGCATTGTTTTACAAATCCGACCGTTTCGAAAAAGTATCGGAAGGACATTTCTGGTTGAGCGATACACCGGATGTCGCTGGCAGCAAGAGCTGGGACAGTTCTTTGCCTCGCATGGTGACCTATGTCTTCTTGAAGGATAGACGGAATTCAGTTGCTCCGCCGATTTTATTTCTCAATACACACTTCGATCATCGAGGCGCTCAAGCTCGTCTGGAATCCGCCAAGCTGATTGCTGCCAAAGCAGACGAGCTTTCCAGGGGTGGCCCAGCCATCTTAACGGGCGACTTCAATACGGCCGAAAATAGCGAACCCTACAACGCCTTGTTTGATGCCGTTTCGCCGACCGCCGATTCAGCGAAAACTTGGCTCGACACGTATCGAGTCGCCCATCCCGAGAAAGGGGAAAACGAGGGGACCTTTTCAAGCTTCAAGGTAGAAACCCAGCAAGGTCCACGTATCGATTGGATCGGTTGTACGCAGCATTGGGACATTCTCAACGCAGACATCGATCGCACAGCCCGCGATGGCCGTACACCCTCAGACCATTTTCCAATCACTGCAGAACTACAATTTAAACGATAATTCTCCATCAAACTTAAACCACCAACTGGCAAAGACTTGCTGAGCATTTCCGAAATTCGTTGGGCTTATCTATCAACTCTGGTAGAATTTTTGGGAACTGAGCTTCTCACCACCGCGTCTACCCCCAAATAATCGGCGTTATTCACTCGCCAGGCGAAATTTGATGCGCCAAGCGAGCGAACATCGCCGTTAGCCAGCAAAAAATCGGTTAGCTCGCCTCTTCTCCTATTCAAGGTGGCCAGATGAAATTGATTCAGAATCTCCGACAAGCGTCGATCTTACTTGCGTTCTTGATGGCGGTACTGTCTTTATCGACGAATAAACTCTTAGGGCAGGGGATTTTGCTGGTAGAGTCCGAGCATGATGTTGGATTGCGTTTACCACGTCCGTTCCCTCCATACCCTCCGCCACATACTCCACCTCCTCGTCCTTCGGTACATCAACTGTATCGAATCGCTTCCCTGGAAATCCAAGCAACGATTCGCAATGGCGTCGCTCAAGTTACCGTAAACCAAGGTTTCGAGAATCGCGGCAGTGTAGTCAGTGAAGCGAGTGCCGTATTCCCACTCCCCTACGATGCAGCCGTGCAAGGGATGACCTTCTTAGTGGATGGTAAAGAAATCCCAGGCAAACTTCTCAATGCCGACGAGGCCCGACGCATCTATCAGAACTATGTCCGGCGCTCGCAAGATCCAGCTCTCGTGCAATGGATCGGCACCGGTATGCTCAAGACCAATGTCTTTCCCATTCCACCTGGTGCTACTCGCGTCGTCACCATTCAATACAGCCAAGTCGTCACCTATCGCGACGGCCAAATCGATCTGAAACTTCCACTCGGCGCTGCAGGCTTTACCAGCGAACCGATTGATAAAATCAAGATCTCGGTGCGAGCCGCTAGCGAAAAACCTCTTGGCAATATCTATAGCCCAACTCACACCGTGAATATCCAACGCAATCCAGGCAATGATGCATTGGTTAACATGGAACTTACCAATCATGTTCCAAGAACCGATTTCCGCTTACTGATTGAGGAACGCAAAGGGGAAATTTCTTCGAGCCTTTTATCGTACCGTCCCAACTCTTCCGAAGATGGTTACTTCTTAATGATGATCCATCCCGATTTCCCTGTGACCAAACAAGATGATGTCTCCAAGAACATTGTGTTGGTTCTGGATAAATCGGGAAGCATGCGCGGCGAAAAGATGGAACAAGCTCGCAATGCTTTGCTTTATGTTCTCAACAATATCTCAGCCAGCGATCATTTCAGTATAGTACTTTACGATAGCCAAATACAAACCTTCCGTGAATCTTTGGTGCCTGCCACCGCCGAAAATCGCGACGCAGCCATCGCTTTCGTCAAGCAAATGGAAGCGAGTGGCGGAACTAACATTGACGGGGCCTTAGATACCGCATTTCGAACTTTGAAAGATAATGATCGTCCCAGTTACATTGTCTTTCTGACCGATGGCGAACCAACCGTAGGAGAACGCGATCCGCGGCGCATTGTTACCAATGCCGTGTCGGCAAACAAAAATCGTGCACGCATTCTCTCGTTCGGTGTCGGCCACGATGTAAACAGCCGACTGCTCGATCAAATCAGTCGCGATTGTTTCGGTCAGACTTTTTTGGTTGCTCCTCAAGAAAACATCGAAGAGTCCGTCTCGAAACTCTACACTCGCATAGGCCAAGTCGCTCTAGCGGACGTCCGCTGGCAAGCTCTTCTCGACAACGGCTCACATTATGATGGCTTCCGACAAGTTTATCCCGCGAAGATTCAAGACTTGTTCTCTGGTGATCAGGTCACACTTCTCGGTCGATACAAAAACTCTTTTGAAGGTAAGCTGCAAATCGAAGGAATGCTCGGCAAACAAGCGTTAAAGTTCGAACAAGCGGTTAAGCTTGAGAACTCGACCGGTAGCGAGCATTCCTACATCGCTGCGTTATGGGCCACACGTCGCGTTGGAGCCATTATTGATGAAATCGATTTAGAAGGTAGCCGCGAGGAACTTGTTCGTGAATTAGTGGAGCTTTCGCAACGCTATGGAATCATTACACCTTACACGGCCTTTCTGGCAGAAGAACCAAACGCACGCTTCGCCGGTGAAGCTCGTGAAACTCGTACCCTGGACAATCTCAAACGACTTGAGAGCCAATCAGGTGCCGATGCTTTTGCCCAACGCGGCTTAAAAGGAATGCAGGGCAGGGCGGCGAACTTGGCCGATGCCGAAAACGTTCAGCTCTTCGCCCAGTCAGCAGCACCTCCAGCCGCAGCAGGTGGTGCGATCGGCCCAGGCAATAGCAGAGCCAATTCGGCCATAGGGGGACTCGGAGGCATTGGCAACGTACCGCTGGGTGGCGGGGCCAATCCTAACGAAGCTAATGCAGGACAAAAACGTCCAAGCGTTCGCCAAAGCGGTGACCGAGCCTTCTTCTGGCAAACCGACAAATGGGTCGATTCAACCGCCACCGAAGAACAACTCAAAAAAGTCGAAGTCGTAGAACGCTTCAGCGAAAAATACTTCAGCTTGCTCGAGAAAAATCGCGATTTGCTCAAAACCTTGCTCGATGAAGAATCCCCCATCCAAGTTCGCATCGAAAATCAGGTTTATCAGCTCTAAACAGGCCAACCGATCGGGAAGGGGCTCACTCGGCATCACCTGCGACAGAGTGAGCCACTCCTCCCCAACATCCAGAAATCCCATAGAATGTCGCCGTATTCGATTTGTGCCATTTTGTCTTCGCAGCCAATTTGAAACGGTGAACTTCATGAGTGAATTCCGTACTGAACATGATTCCATGGGCGATGTGCAAGTTCCAGCCTTGGCCTATTACGGGGCCCAAACGCAGCGTGCTGTCGAGAACTTTCCGGTTTCCGGCTGGAGACTTCCCCCTGCTTTGGTCCGGGCTATGGGGTTAGTCAAGTATGCCTGCGGTGTGGCTAACCGTGACCTCGGGAAACTTACCAACTCCGGCAAGAATCGCCTCAACGCTCCACAAGTCGATGCGATGCTGAAGGCTTGCTTGGAAGTCGCTGAAGGCAAATTCGCTGACCAATTTCCTGTTGATGTTTTCCAAACAGGCTCTGGCACTTCGAGCAATATGAACGTAAACGAAGTGATCTCCAATCGCGCAATTGAAATCATTGGTGGTGATCGGTTCGCTGTCGCCAAGCCCATTCACCCTAACGATCACGTCAACATGGGTCAAAGCACCAACGACACGTTTCCCACGGCCATCCATGTCGCAGTGGCCATGGAAATCCAAAACCTTCTCATTCCAGCACTAAAAGAATTCCATGCTCAACTTGCAGCCAAAGCCAAAGCCTGGGACAAAATCATCAAGATCGGTCGCACTCATTTGATGGATGCGACACCACTCCGATTGGGACAAGAATTTGGTGGCTTCGCTCGCCAAATTGAAGTTTCGATCGGTCGCGCCATTCAAGCTCTGGCAGCTGTTTGTGAGCTACCCGTCGGTGGCACAGCGGTAGGTAGCGGAATCAACACTCACCCTGAGTTTGGATCTCGTGTGGCTGCTGAACTAGCACAAAAGACCGGTATCAAGTTTATCGAAGCGGTGAACCATTTTGAAGCCAATGCCCAACGCGATGGCCTAGTCGATTGCCACGGCAGCTTAAAGACCATCGCCATGACTCTGTTCAATATTGCCAACAACATTCGTTGGCTTGGTTCCGGACCTCGCTGTGGTTTCTTTGAAGTGATCTTGCCAGATCGCCAACCAGGTAGCTCGATCATGCCTGGCAAAGTCAATCCCGTGATGTGTGAAAGCCTAATGCAGGTTTGTGCCCGAGTTATTGGCAACGATTCTACCGTCACTATGTCGGGAGCAAC
>JBILTA010000465.1:0-4833 GCA_044371785.1 Pirellulaceae bacterium
TCTGTTTCGCCGACCGCTGAGGCTTGAATCAAAGGCACCGAGCCTGCACTGGTTCCGTCTTCAGCATGCGTGGCAGACTCGCACCAAAATGCCCCAAAAGAAGCAGCTAAGGCTGCGCTGAGAACTGTACGGGACAAGATCCGTCTATGGGCATAGAAGACCATGCACCCCTCCTTGGGTCGCTGACACGCCGAGATCCTTAACCTGCCTTAGCCATACTGGTTCGATTCCACCCAACCAGCTATCGTCGGTCCATCGGAGCATTTGACTTCGCAGATTCAATTTTTCAACTTACCAATGAGCTAAACGAAAAAACTCCAGGACTTGTGTGGGACAAATCCTAGAGTTTTCCTGATCATCACATTTTGCCTATGCATAGCAAAAGGACTTTACCGGTTTCCACCGTCCTGGAGTTTACGCAAAACTTGGTCTAAGTTGAAACTGCCCGGAGCTTGACGAGGCGGATAGGCCTTAAACGTCTCTAGATGCTGACTGACGAAAGCAATTGCAGGCAGCAACACAAACGCATGGTCAACGCGCCAGCGGTCATAATCGCCAGCCTCGTGATCTGCTCGCTCGAATGGATCGGTTCGCAAGCAGAAGAGCTTAGGAAATCGCAAAGTTACTAGTGGCTCCTGCCAAACTTCAAGACCATGTCCGCGTTGTTCCATGAACACAATCTTCCAACGGTTGTATCGGAGATTTGCAAGATTGCCGTCATCGGTCCAGTAAAAGAACTCTTGGCGCGGAGAGTCTTTCATTTCACCCTTGAAATAGGGAATCAGGTTATAGCCATCGAGGTGCACTTTGTAATCTCTGCCGATCGCTTTATGGCCCTTTAGCAACTTCTCTTTGATGTCTGGTTCACCAACAGCGGTCAATAAGGTTGTCAGCATATCTTCGTGTGAACAAACGCCGTTGAAAACCGTGCCCGGCTTGATAACACCTGGCCAACGAATCATACAAGGAACGCGGTAACCACCTTCCCAGTTAGAATTCTTTTCGTTGCGGAAAGGTGTGCTTCCACCATCTGGCCACGAAAAACATTCGGCACCATTGTCGGTGGAATACATGACAATCGTGTTATCAGCAACACCCAACTGATCCAATTTGTCCAGAACCTGACCAACATGTCCATCATGCTCAACCATACCGTCTGGATAGATGCCCAAGCCTGTCTTTCCATCCGACTCTTTCTTGAGGTGAGTCCAAATGTGCATACGAGTCGAATTCCACCACAAGAAAAACGGCTTATCGGCCTTCACGGCGCGTTCCATGAAATCGATAGCGCCGGCCGTAACCTCTTCATCGACAGTTTTCATTCGCTCGATGGTCAACGGGCCCGTATCGGTGATCTTGCCGTCAGCAAACGACTTGATCACGCCACGTGGGCCAAACATTTTCTTTAGCTCAGGATTCTTGAAGTAATCAGGATGCTCGGGCTCCTGCTCGGCATTCAGGTGATACAAGTTGCCGTAGAATTCATCAAAACCATGATTCGAGGGCAAATGCTCATCGCGGTCGCCCAAATGGTTCTTGCCATATTGAGCTGTCATATAACCGTGGTTCTTCAAAAGACCTGCGATGGTCGGATCCTTGATGGACAATCCCTCTTTGGCTCCTGGCAATCCCACCTTGAGCAAGCCAGTGCGAAATGGACTTTGTCCCGTGATGAACGCAGCTCGGCCAGCGGTGCAGGACTGCTGTCCATACCAGTCTGTAAACAATCCACCTTCTTTGGCGACGCGATCAATATTGGGTGTGCTGTAACCCATCATCCCTCGGTTATAAGCACTGGGGTTATTCCAACCAATGTCATCACCCCAAATCACTAAGATGTTGGGCTTTTTACCCGCCTGAGCAGCTGTCGTCGCTACATATTGATTGTGCTTAGCCAATACTTTCTGCTCGGACGAAGAAAGACCACGCTGTCCCCCACTTTCTTCACTTGCCTGAGTATTATTACTCACTCCCGAGACAGGAGACTGGGCCGAAACGAAAGAACTCGATGCAGACAGTAATCCTATGACAGCACTACAAGCTACTGCCCTTAAGATTTTTCCAAGAAAACACGTACATCTCATAGAAACACTCCGAGACGAGACAAAAAGAGTCACTCACGCGATAAGACTCTACCCGAGATTGTATCGCACAAACGGACAGTACACTCCAAAAAGCAATAAAACCGCCCCAAAAAAAGTCCCGCGTACAAATTTTCGTGTGTGTACACTGGAGCGATCTAGTAAGAAATACTCAAAGAAACACTTATAAAGCCGACACCTTTGCTCCCCATCTGCGGCCTTGGTCCTAGCGGAAAATCGCCAAGAAGCTTGAGTCGATGAGCGACTATCGTTGAAATACAAACACTTGTTCCCAGTCACGTTGCATATCAATGGTCAGCCACCCCTTATTGGCGGCATCATCTAGCCCACGGCTCAAACGTCCGAAATGCGACTCTCGATCATAGGCAACTTCGCGTTTTGCATCGGTGTGATGCACTAGCATACCAAGCGTAGGCCCTTTCCCCGCAGTAACATACTCGAGCATTTCATAGTCACCATCGGAGTTACCAAAGGCTAGGATGGGACGACGCCCGATATGCCTCTGAATACCTATGGGCTTACCACCCTTATCATCCACAAAATCAATGCCAGGCAACCGCATTATCGTTGGGATCGAATCTCGCAATTCGTAACGCATCTTGCCCTGACTTCCAATCACCTGCTCCGGAGGAATTCCGTAAACAGACTCAACCCACGGACGCATAAAGTCAATTCCGCCTCCAGAAACAATAAACGTCTTGAACTGCTTGGCACGCAAATACTGCAACAACTCGACCATCGGAACGTAAACACATTCCGTGTACGGTCGTTGGTAAACTGGATGCCTAGCTGTTGCTATCCAGTCCTTGACAATTTTATTGAACTCATCCGTCGACATGTTGGCATGAGTTTCGATGACCAGTTCTACAATCTCACTTTCTTTCAATTGATTCAGATATTCTCGATCACCAGAGACAATTGCCTGAAACGACTTCTTATCCAATAATTCGGGACGCTCTTTAACAAGCAACTTAACTCGATCCAAAACAAATGCCATTTGGACATACATAGGTTGTTCGGACCATAAAGTCCCATCGTTATCAAACACCGCAATGCGCTGCTCAGGCGGCACAAAATCGGCTGTTCCAGTTGACGTCACTCGTTCAACAAACTTTAGTATGGCCTCTTTGGATTCACTCTCCCGCCAACTAGGCAACGGATCCTGCGCACGCAACAAGTGCTCGCAATTGGGTAGCAAGATCATGCCGAGAAAAGCAACTTGTACTACAAGTTGAAGAGTGCTGAGAATTGACCGATTCATGAACCCGATCCCCGTTGAACGAGCGAAATGACACACACAGAGTCTATACAAGCGAGCTGCATTACATTGTTACAAAAAACAGTCAGAAAAATCCACCGGCAAACAGGCTTGTCGCCGCTGTAACGGATCGTTACCCCACTGAACCAGCCCGCAAAGTACCCAGCAAAGCAAAGTGACTCGCAGAAATCTGGAAAAATAAAGTGGAGATTGCGAAGAGTCAAAAGTTATTGATAGACTGCATGAAGCAATTTCTGAAACGTATCATGGCAACTCGAGGGCTTGGACCAAGCCTGGAAGAAATCCGAAAATCTCAAACGCTTTACCAAACTTTCATCGATCTCTACCCCGATTCACCAGGCAAACTGGACGCTGCTGGCTTGCCAATGGACCCAATTCAGTGGACCCAATTGCTGAAAAATAAGTCCTTAATAAAAATCATCAAAACAGAAACAACAACATGCGAATACTACAATCACCTTTCTTCTGGATAAGCTTGTTCTTAGCATCGGTAAGCCTCATTTCAGTAGGGACAGGTTCAGCCCACCTCTGCGCTCAAGAAAATGGGGGCCAGACACCGCAATCACCTCCCTCGCGATTTAGTAGCCCACTTAGGCGAGCCGTGCAACGTGGCTTAGCAGAAGGAGGCGATATCGTTAAAGAACTTCAATCACTGGATGATTTTACCATCACGGTCCGCAGGGATGCAGAAGCGATCATCAATGCGCTTGCTACCTTAACCACCGAACAGCTTGTGCAACGAAGCGAGGAAAATGATGACGAATCTCCACTCTATGAACTAGCTTCCTGGTTCGAAAAGTGCGATGACGAATTCGGCTTAGCCCACAAAACAATGGAAGAAAAAGGAATCCCGCAACTCATCAAGGCCTACGATGCGGTTGTCGCATTGGGTAATAAAGAGAACGAGAATGACCTCATCTATGTGTTGCGTATCTTTGCCCAGTACAAAAGCAAGGAAGGGGCTAGTCGAATTATCGAGGCAGCTCGCCGTCCCATTGCACCCGATAGCTATTGGTGGTATTCGATTTTTGCGACACTTACGAAAGAACACCCACATGGCGACTTCGTGCTGAGGGCGATTCGCGCTCCATTACCCGACGAAAAAATCGCCGGTCAGCTTCTCAGCGCAGCCAACCAGATGATGCTCTCCAAGGAAATCACCGAACATCCCTTCGATACCCCCGCCGGCCACAAACAATTGGAAGCCTGGCTGACGCAACCTAGCGTGAACTCAAACGCAGATGACGAATCTAGCTACGCACTCGATGCAACGGTGGCGTTGGCCTTTGTTGCCAGCGAAGATCGAGAAAAACTCCTCCAACTGGCAATTCAAAATCCAAACAAAAAGATTCAGCTCGAAGCTGCCTGGGCAGCCGCCAAGACCAACAACAACTTCGGCGTTGAAGCATTAGTAGAATTCTGCAAAGACGTTCATTTTTCAGCCACAGCGAA
>JBILTA010000466.1:0-4832 GCA_044371785.1 Pirellulaceae bacterium
ACGGCAGTCGTTGTAGCACGGCAGTCCTCTGCCGTGCATGCGCCCGATACAATCTCTCACCCGCGCATGCGGAGTTGGGATTGCTTAGAAGAATTGTCTCGGCTGTTAAGACGGCAGGGGACTGCCGTCCTACATTCACCCGCGCATGCGGAGCTGGGCTTGCCTGGAAGAATTGTCTTGACTGTTAAGACGGCAGGGGACTGCCGTCCTACATTCACCTGCGTATGCGGAGCTGGGCTTGCCCAGAAGACTTTTCTTGACTGTTTAGACGGCAGGGGACTGCCGTCCTACATTCACCCGCGCATGCGGAGCTGGGCTTGCCCAGAAGAATTGTCTTGACTGTTTAGACGGCAGGGGACTGCCGTCCTACATTCACCCGCGCATGCGGAGCTGGGCTTGCGTAGAAGAATTGTCTCGGCTGTTAAGACGGCAGGGGACTGCCGTCCTACATTCACTCGATTAAAACGTAAAAGGTACTTTTCCAACGTTTGTACCTTGTGATGCAATTTCTTCTGCAGTACCAACTCGAATCGCATCGAAGCGAAAGCTTGGGTTCTCCCGTATCGCGTAATCTGCGTCCCAAGTGGAATTGAATAGTACGGCATGATGACCAAACTGATCACGCACAATCTTGGCCGAATAAGGCAATTTCAAATCCAAAATTTGCTTCTCGTCGCAGTTCACCCAACGAGCTAACTTTAACGGCATCCACTCAACGTCGGTAAGAGTGTTGTATTCGCTTTCCAATCGGAATCGCACGACGTCAAATTGCAATTCACCCACAGCGGCCAAAATCGGTTCACGGCGAGTGGAACGCAAATCGATAAACATTTGAATGGCCCCTTCCTCGATCAATTGTTCGAGGCCACGTCCAAACTGTTTGCGTCGCATCGTATCTTTGCAACGCAAAACAGCGAAAAATTCAGGCGAAAACTGCGGCAAGGGCTCAAAATTCACCGGTTTTCCAACGCAGACCGTATCCCCCAAACGAAATTCGCCGGGGTTCACCAGCCCAATGATGTCACCAGGATACGCTTCATCCATCGTCTCCCGCTCTTGACCAAACACCTTGTGGGCGCGGCGCAGTTTCAGTTTCTCACCGCTGCGAGGATGAGTAATTTCCATTTCGCGTTCAAACTTGCCCGAACAAATTCGCACAAAGGCCACCCGATCACGATGACGAGGATCCAAGTTCGCTTGAATCTTGAAAACGAAGCCAGTGAATTGTGCCCGGGCTGGCTGAATCAAACCTTGATCACTCTTACGCGGACCAGGTGGCGGGCACAGCTTCAAAAAGCCATTGAGAAAATGTTCGATACCCCAGTTGGCCAATGCACTACCAAAATAGACGGGCGATAAATCACCACTGCGATATCGCTCCAAGTCAAACTTGGTGCCGGCAGTCGTCACCAAGTCAATTTCGTCTCGAGCTTGCGATAAGACTCGAGCCGAAGCATCGGCTTCCGTCAAATCATCAAGCGGAATGGTACGGAAAGGAACTCGCCGATCACCGACGCGACCATCGAATAGATGGGCATTGCGATTCGATAAATCTACCAAGCCCTTAAAGTCTAAGCCCGAACCCAAAGGCCAATACATGGCTACCGGTTCGATGCCAAGTTTCGCTTCAATTTCGGAAAGCAATTCAAGCGGTTCGCGGCCAGGTCGATCCACTTTATTCACAAACGTAAGCACGGGGATCTTGCGAAGTGCGCAAACTTTGAAAAGCTTTTCGGTTTGAGTTTCCACACCCTTTGCCGCATCGATTACCATCACCGCTGCGTCGGCAGCCATCAAGGTTCGATACGTATCTTCGCTAAAGTCATGGTGACCGGGCGTATCAAGCAAGTTGACTTGCACTCCCTCATACTCGAATGTCAAAACAGTCGAGCTCACCGAAATTCCGCGTTGTTTTTCCAATTCCATCCAGTCGCTGGTTGCCGCCCGCTGGGTCTTGCGACCACGGACTGCTCCCGCAACCTCCAAGCAACCGCCGTATAGCAAGAGTTTTTCGGTGAGTGTCGTTTTTCCGGCGTCAGGGTGAGAAATGATGGCAAACGTCCGGCGGCGCGCAACTTCACGCTGAATTTGCGGATCTAAAGGGTAAGTCACCCCGCCCGACTCCGCTTTTGCTGTGCCCGTATTGGTGGCTGAAGTACCCGAAGAAGGAGTGTCGGACATGATTGGTATCGTTTATGAGTGCTATTTCGTATAGTATAGACGGACTGCTGTCCTAAGATACCGCTACTTCCCCTTTATCGCTAGGCGAGAGACCAATCTGCGCTTCCTCTAAAAACTCCATTTTACCGGTGGAGATGTCGTACATGGCGCCAACGACGGCAACCTTGCCTTCGTCGACCAAACGTCGCACGGTCTTGCTGCTCTTGACGATTAAGTCAACATGTCGAATCACGTTCATTCGGGCCACTTTGTCTGCGTAGGCTTGCTTGGCCTCGCCATCTTCATGTTGATGAGATTCCCATTCACGGGCATTGATGCATTCACGCACTCGGTCAACGATGGCATCTAAATGTTCACAACCCGTAGCGGCTGCGACGTCGGGGCTTTGCATCAGTTGTACTGAGGCATTGATCGCACCACAGCGCGTGTGGCCCATGACCAAAATCAACTTTGCTCCCGCTACTGCCGTCCCATATTCAATGCTCGCCAAGACCTTTGGCCCAACCACATTGCCAGCCACTCGAATGTTGAATATGTCTCCTAAACCCAGGTCGAGAATAAGTTCTGTTGGCGTCCGCGAGTCAATACAACTCAACACAATCGCCAATGGATGTTGGCCAGCAGAAGTTGCCGTGATCTGTCGTCCTAGGTCGCGGCTAAGTCGTTTACCCGACAAGAAGCGTTGGTTGCCTTCTTGCAGCAATTGAAGCACCTGCGTAGGCGTCAGTTGCGATTGCAACTCACGTGTCGAGTAATCGACATAATTGATTTCATCTTCGATCTGATACTTATCGCGGAAGCCCTTTAAACTGACCGTCACTCCATGTTTGGGTGCCGTTAAGTCTTTGAATTCCTTGATCATGTTGATGATGTCTGGATCGATATACTCGCTGTTTGTGGCGTCAATCAATATGCTCGTACCACGCGGAGCCGTTTGCAATGTGTGATCGAGAACCGCTCGATTCAAAAAGCTCACCTGGTTGGCCAGTTCAATCACAAATAACTCACCCCCGATGTGCTTCTCAATCGTTCTTGTAAGAGGTCGCCGCAAATTGCTGTGCAGGATAAAGGCCACGCTAACACCTAAACCGATGAGAATACCGGGCAACAAATCCGTAAACAAAATGGCAAACAACGTGATCATAAAGGGGGCAAACTGGTAAAGCCCACCCTGCCACGCTCGTATGAACATTTCTGGGCGAGCCAATTGAAAACTGACAAACATCAAAATGGCAGCAAGACACGAAAGCGGTATGCGGTTGAGCAAGCCTGGGAAAAATATAATGCTCAATAAGAAAAAGCATCCATGCAGAATCGTAGCTCGCTTGGTCCGACCTTGAGCACTCACATTGACGGCGCTATGCGGAATAAGGCAAGTGATCGGCAAACCGCCGATCAAGCCACATAACATGTTGCCACACCCTTGGGCAATCAACTCGCGATTGGCTGATGTGCGACGACCTTGCTCATCGATCATATCGATGGCCCTTAAACTGATTAACGACTCCAACGATCCAATAGTCGCAATCAAAACACCCGCCAAATAAACTTTGGGATTCAATAGTGCGGATACATCAGGAGCATGCAGATAATTCCACACCTTGCCCCAATCATTAGCCAAAGGAACCTGAAAGAGATGTTTGCCATCGATAGACCAAGGCGCACCGAATCGCGATAGCAAGGCAGATAGCAATAGTGCAACAATGATCGCAAGCAACGCGCTCGGAACCGGTAGAGTTCGTGAGAACTTTCGATACTCAAATGCCACCAAAATCAAAAAGCAGGTCAAACCTACAACTGCAGCACCCACATGCCAATCGCTCCCCATCGAAAACAATTCGCTGAATGTGGTTTCGCGGTCCGGTTGCCAAAAGGCCATTTCACCTTCAGGATCGGCGTCGTGGCCAAGAATGTGTGGGATCTGTTTCAGAATAAAGATCACCCCGAATGCGGCAATCACACCCCGAATCAAAGATGTGGGCAAAAAGTCAGCAAAGACTCCCACATTAAAGCTGCCTGCCAGCACCTGCAAAACACCAGCGATGATCGTGGCGGTTAGTAAAGCTTCAAAACTCCCCAGCACAGCGAATTGAGAAACAATCACCAGAATAAGCCCAGGGCTCGGACCCGATACGCTAACCTGTGAACCGCTCAATAACCCAACCAAAATGCCACCGATCACTCCGGCGATCAGACCGCTGGCAGGAGGCAGACCGGTCGATTGAGCCACGCCGAGACTCAATGGGACTGCAACCAAAAAAATGACCAGACCCGAGAGAAAGTCATCCAGTACGATTTTGTTACTCTTCAGCGAGAGTGAATCCATTTTGCGTGCCTTGGTGGGGTGAGACGAGAAGCGAACTTACGCTACTGATCCTGTACCAACTGCTCGCAATTCTGTCGCAATGCCGCTGCGATGACAATCTTAAAGTTTCTTAAGTATGCCGTTTTTCCCTGAAATAATTACTCTTTATTCACAACGCGACCCCGGGCACATGGCCTACGGCTCAGCCCGAGAGCAGCTCATGCTAGGTTGCCTGTAAACTGGTTGAGGTCGCATGCACGATTTCAATGGTGCCTGAACCCACGTCATACATCATCGCCACAATGGCAATTCGATCCGATGAAACGAGCGACTCAATCGTTCCGCT
>JBILTA010000467.1:0-4823 GCA_044371785.1 Pirellulaceae bacterium
GCATTATTGGGAAATGAATTTACGGCCAAGCTTGGTGCTGTCGGTAGTGACTGATTGGCTAGGTTCGTGGCGGGCTGAGCTCCAACGGTAGGCTGTTGTGCTGTTGGTTGCTGTGCTGTAGGTTGCATAGCAGGGAACTGTGTCGAAACCGCTGCGACCGGTAGTGAGTTCTGAGGAGTGGGTGGAGCAGGAGGTGTTGAATCATCACTAAACTTCAGTCGTGCCCCATCGCTTCCCAGCGCGACGTTGTGGTTGGATGAATCTGCAATGCTCGTTGCCGCAGCAGGCTTTTTCACTGGCGGGAGTTGCACGATTTCATCGAGTCCATCTTCAGAAGATTCGTCGGCTAAGATATCCGACAATTCACCCTCGTTGAGACCTAGGCGTCGCATCGCTTCCATTTGACGACGATACAATTCGCGTTGTTCGGCATCCAATCCCTCCCCAGCTTCAGACGAATCGGTGGCAGCATTCTTGGCGAGTTGGTTCTTTCGCTTCTCTGCTGGGTTACTCATCGACGATTTGCTTGAAAGCGATTTGTTTGTCGGCGATTTGCTTTGTGCCATTTTGTTATTGGATGGCTTGTCGCTTAGACGCTCCATGGCATCTGCATCGCCATCGCTCATCACATAATCTTCTTCGACCCTTGGCAGGCCAAGATCGTATGCATCATCTTTGGAATCAGAGGGCCACCAGCGCGTGAAGAAGGATCCGAAGCCTCCTTTGCTGGATTTTGTTTCAAGCTCTTCGTCTGATTCATCGCTTTGTAACGACGCTAAAGAATCGGAGCGAGAGCCCATTCGGGTTGACTGGCAACCCGCTAATGCTCCGCAACTAACGGCAAGAATGCATGCCCAAGAGGTACGCCAGATTTTGGTATGAATGGATACTGATCGTGGTGCCGATGTATGTGAATGTGCGGCTTGGAAAAATCGCGTAACCATGAGCTTGCATTCCGTTGCTTAAACTTGGTTCCTATACCGCGCAATCCTGGCGGTACCATCCGCTTCCTACTGGCGGATTTGGCGGGATAGTAGCGATACCCCCAAAGTGAATCAATGCTGATTTGTGCCCTAACCCGAAGAAGACGGTCTAAAGGGTGGTTCAGCCGGTTTCAACGAGTCGTCGCAGCGAATTTCGTGCTCGATGCAAAGATGGACCGATGGAATTCTCGGGGATACCAAGTCTTTGGTGGATTTCGTCGTAACTCAAACCTTGGATATGAAAGCAACGCAACAGCATCGCTTCGGTGGGATCAAGGCGCTGCAAGAGATGTTCGAGCTGATCGCGATTTTCGACCAACTCGATCCCATCTTCGGTGATTAAGTGGTGTGCGAGTTCGTCCCCACCTGTGGATTCTGGGATGTAGCGGGCGACGCGCCGAGCAACCACACGCCGAGCAATGACGGTCAAATAGGTCGCAAAGCTGCATTCTTTGCGGAAGCGACGCAAGACATGAAAATCGTCGTGAATCAACGCCAGGAACACATCAGCCACCAAATCTTCTTGCTGGCTGGAATCGAGCCGGATGCCTTTGTGGAAAGCGGTGTGCTGGACGACTTGTAAAACGAGGGGGAGAAACCGATCGACGAAGTCTTCCCACGCCATAGGCGCGCGGTCTAAACAGCGATCTAGGAGTAGTCGGTCAGTGTCAGAAAGTGTCACGACTTCGATTCCCGGCGTGAACTTTGGCTGGAAACGGGAACTATCAACATAGGCCCCTACAACTCATGCATCGTAGGGGGTGTCGCGCTAGCAGGCAATAGAAACCACTCCTTCAGCTAGCAATTGTTAAGAGAATCCTTCCCTCCAATCGGCACAAGCCCGCCTCACTTCCATCCACGCCCTTAATGAGGACCATCCTTATGTCAGATGCCCTTGATCTGTTGGAAAGCAACCGAAAATTCCGTATCGATAGTGGCAAATTGGAACTTGCCGCATTTCAGGCCCAGGTCGATGCCGAAGTCGATCTTTTGAAAGCCCGGGCCGATTTCATGCTTAAATTGCAAGAAGTTGTGGCCCTTCAAATCAAAAACGAAAAGGATTTTGTCCAATTAACGTGGCTTCATTTGCAATCTCGCGAGTATCGCCGGGCTTTGGCGGATGCCAAACGCCGCCTATCGAATGCCCAGAAACGCCAAAAAAATCTGCAATTTGCTCTGCAAAGAGCGGGTTGGTTGGCCAGCGGCGAGGCCTTGGACGCCAATATCGTTCCCACCGCTTGGGGCGCGTTCTTTTCGCTCGTTTCGAACCTGCCGTTCGATGGTCGTATCAAGCTTGCCAATATCTCAATCACGACCGAGTTGCGTTCCGGAAACGGATTCATTCGCCCCAGATATCCTGAACAAGCGTGCGATAACGTCCCTGATTCGATCCAGAACGCTCTTAAATTATGGGAATGGGCGAGGGCCAAGAGCTATGTTCCACGAGCGCATTCGGCCGTCCAGGGGCTTCTCGTGACATCCTTAACGGAACTGGCAGCTCGCGGCGACGAATCGCTGCAAACAGTTCGTGCGGAAGTGGCCTTCGCTGAAGAATTATTGAGGGTTCGACGTGAAATTTTGTGGAAAGAAAACGTGGCTAAACCCACCCCAGCCGTAGTCCCCACCAAGGGAGCAAACAAGACTCCCTCGGCTCCAACGCTCCCCCAAGATGGCCCAACCAGCTCCCCGACGGCAACAAGTTTGGTCAAAAAAGCAAGTTCTGCCAAAAAAGCGACGACAAAGAAGCCTAAGGAAGCCGACGCCGGAGAGTCCCCTAGCAACCCATGATTGCTTGACAGCTCCCCCCAGCCTTCCTACCATGCCATCATTGTCGAATCGTTAAACTGATTCGGTCCCGTAAAGTTAATTGGACAAGTTCCCAAAAGTCATACCGTAGCAAAGGTTTTGAGAAATGGCCCACGTTGTAACTCAACCGTGTGTTGGTTGCCGTTATACCGATTGTGTTGTGGTTTGCCCTGTAGAGTGCTTCTACGAAGGCGATCAGATGCTCTATATCCATCCAGAAGAGTGCATTGACTGCGAAGCGTGCGTTCCTGAATGCCCAGTCGAAGCGATTTTCCACGAAGATAACGTCCCTGGTGAATGGAAGAGCTTTGTAGAACTGAACGCCAAGATGGCACCTCAAAGCAAAGTAATCACCGAGAAGAAAACTCCTTTAGCCGGAGAGTAAAGCGTAGCGGTCGATCCATGCCGCTCACGTTTTCAGCGTACAAAAAAGAAAAGACGGTTGGTGCTTCCACCAACCGTCTTTTTTTATAAATTCCACTTAGTTCAACAACGACAACTCAAGAATTATCGTAAGGAACCGCAACCGCTTGTGGAAGAAAGGACTTCCAGCTCGCATAACGTGGATCCTTAAGCGGTGTTGCTAAAGCTGGATTCGACTGTGGTTTCACTGGCTTTGACAACAACTTCATACCTGCTTGAGATGGCGTTCGTCCACCTTTGCGTGAATTGCAAGCCACGCAGCAGCAAACGATATTCTCCCAATTGGTCTTGCCACCTAAAGATCGCGGAACCACGTGATCCAAACTCAATTGGCTCATCGGTCGATTCTGACCGCAATATTGACAACGGTGCTGGTCGCGGGCGAACAAGTTTCGTCGATTGAAACGCACGACGGTCTTAGGAACCTTCTCATAGCGGGTCAAACGAATGATTCTTGGAACTTGGACCTCAAAATTTGGCGTGCGGAGATAATCCTCGTCAGGTTGCTTGTCCAATCCATGCAACTGACTTACTTCACACCATGAATCGAAATCATAGTTGACGTATTGATCATCCTCGATCGCAATAACTTCTGCACCACTGCGATAAAGCAATGTAAGAGCACGACGCACGTTGATCACGCGTATCGCCATATAGAATCGGTTTAGCACTAACACGCTGCACTCAAGTGCTTGAGTGTCGACCATTTCTGCTACCTCATCTCGACATCGAATCCTATCGGCTGCCTACTCCCGACAAATTTTGTACTGCCGCCGTTGTTGAGAGCGTCTTGGTTGAGTTGCGGTTCAATACAGAGTTTCATTTTAGGGGATGCTTTTGGCAGAAACCACCATTTCTTTGTTAAAGTCTCGAATAGCTTCGAGAGTTGTCTCTCGTCCCACCACCGCTCTTGAAGCTCAAATTGAGACAAAACGACCACGTCATTTTCCCCAATAATGCCCATGGTGAATTGCCCATCTTTGCAATAGAGATGCCTTTAAACCCTTGCTTCGGTTGGCAATTTGGTTGTACGATGAAGTCTAGTCGAGGGAAAGGAAGTCTAGTCGAGGGAAAGTTAGATGAGGCCTTTCATCATTCCACCTAGAGGCTCGTACGATGATTCGCTATTGCTGCGACCGCTGTAAAAGAGACATCCTTCCGTGCGAAGAACTACGCTTCGTTGTCAAAATGGAAATCGAAGCCCACCTCGACGTCACATCCGAAGCAACCTTAGTAGACGATACCGATCATCTTACAGAGCTCGATCAAATGCTCGGTCGCATGGAAGATTGCGAAGAGTTTGGGGAGAGCGACTTTTACCAGAAGCGCTCGTTTGATCTGTGCCCTGAGTGCTATCGCCATTTCGCGAAGAACCCCTTGGGTAAGGACGTCCATGTCCCATTAGGATTCAGCAAGAATTAGTGGGCAAGCTTTAGCGAACGGTCGCCAGTTGCAACAGAGCCTGCTTATTGTCGATGTAATCCAGAATCGCGACTCTAACATCGACCGGCAGCTCTGCCGTCTTATCATCGATGTAATTCACGTTCGGTTCATATAGAACGTAATCCAACCATTGCTTTGGAATCGATGGTTCCGATAGATCCAAACTTT
>JBILTA010000468.1:0-4814 GCA_044371785.1 Pirellulaceae bacterium
AACCACATGCCCGTACTGCAAACCTTTTCGATTCACTAGGGCCATAAGAGCCGGCGAAGGGACTTGAACCCCCGACCAGCTGATTACAAATCAGCTGCTCTACCACTGAGCTACGCCGGCCTTTCCGGGTAGGAAAGGGCTAAGTGTACAGCCAACGCTAGAACTGACAAGATGAATTTGGCACTGACTAGGACGGGATTATTCGAGGAACGGTTCGGGCAAATCCCCACAAGCCCAACATTCCACTCCACTAAACCAACCAACCAGCACCCCTGAAAGAAGTAAGCTTTTTGGCATTTTTCCAAGATTTCAGGGGCGATTTCTTTGGCCGAATCTCTAGAAGCCGCTGAGAAAATAACCACAAACCATTTCATAGCAACCACTTACAACCAAAAATCACACCCAACCCCATTGGCCGATCACCTCTCTCGCCATCAACCTTTCGTCTTGACACTAAAGCGTCCTTTAGCCCACACTCCCGCTCTAGACCCGAATTGGCAGGACGCCAAAGTCACCTTTTTTCGGATTCGTCTCGCGAAGGAGCGCGACACTGAATGAGTAACTCTCAACCCGAGTGGAGCTGGCTCCCCTCGCGAATTTTTATCGATTGCAGCTACACGGCCACTTCCGGACGCAACTCCGGAATCGAGCGTGTCGTGCGTTCGTTGCAACGTGAAATGAGTTCTCAAGTAGCTCGTTATAACCAAGCTTTCACTCTGCACACTGCAGCCAAACAACCTCTCAACTCCTCTGGCAACACCACGACTGCTGTCGATTCCCAGTCAACTCTACAAAATGTCATTGCAGTTGGCGGTGACTTCGCTGCCCTCGGACCACGGGAAGAACGCTGGCTCAACGGCCCCGCTTCGTTCCGTGCAAACGTATTGCGTTGCCTACCAACGTTCTATCGATCGTGCGCTACTGCACTTTGCAACACCACACAATCCGCTCGACTCAAGAAATGGCTATTGCCACAAGCTGGCCATCTTGGCGCGTTCAAATTGCCGCACAATATCATGGATCGCGCCACACGAAAAATGATTCGACTCTTTGGTCACACGATCCGTCCAGGACATGGTGATCTACTCTTCTTACCCGATGCCTATTGGGGCAAGAACAGCGTTTGGCAAGCGGCCGCGAAAGCTCGTGCTCGTGACGCAAAGGTTGCCATCGTCGTTTATGATCTCATCCCACTTACACACAAAGAGTTTGTTGGCGAACGTAGACATGAGAACTTCAAAAAATACCTGCAAGCCGTCGTCCAACATGCTGACCTGATCTTAGCTATCTCCGACACCGTACGTAACCAAGTCGAAGATCTACTCCCGGAATACGGACGCAATGTCGACCACCCAGTCACTTGCCGTTCCTTTACGTTGGGCGCTGAATTCCGCGATGATGACGGCCCCATTCGCGGCGAAGTTCAACAGCTCTTTGGACCGCAACTCGAAAACAATCCATTCCTCATGGTCGCGACCTTTGATCCAAGAAAAAACCACGAGTTCTTGCTCAACGCGTTCGACAAACTATGGGCCCGAGGTAGCACCGAAAAGCTCTGCTTCATCGGTCGCGTTGGCAGCTTATGCGAACCGCTCATGCAACGCATTGATGCCCATCCAGAGAAAAACAAGAAACTGTTTGTTTATCACGACATCAGCGATAGCGAACTACAACACTGTTACCGCCATGCCAAAGGCGTCGTCTTCCCATCGGTTGTCGAAGGCTTTGGACTACCCATCGTCGAATCGCTTCGCCATGGGCGACGCACCATGGTCAGCGACACTCCCATCCATCGTGAAGTAGGTGGCAATCTCTGCGAGTACTTCACACTCGCCTCAACCGAACCTTTAGCCGAGTTGATCGCATCACCACCCACATTCGATCGTTTCCGACTTGAGGATGGTGCTGCCGCAATTTCTATTCCCACCTGGCAACAAGCTGCCTGCCAAGTCCTAACACACTGCGTCGATCTATTTGAAACACCGCAAAACCATTCCCTGCTTAGTCATGCGAAAAAACGACGAGCAGCTTGAGCAAATGGTTCATATCAGGAGTACGGATCGATGAGTTCGGTTGCGGTGGTGACAGGTGTTGCAGGCCAAGATGGTCAGTACTTGGCTGAGTTGCTCTTGAATCGGGGATACCAAGTCCACGGCATCGTTCGTTCCGGTTCGCAATCGCTGGAAGAAGTTCGCCACACGCGGCTCACACCAATTCTGGCTAACCAACTTCATGCCACCTCTTCCACACGCGAATTAGAATCACGCCGCTTCTATTTGCACGCCATCGATTTGCTAGATCAAGATGCTCTACAAAAATTCTTGGAACAATATCAACCTACCGAGTATTATCATCTCGCCGCAATGAGCTGCGTCCCGAAAAGCTGGGACTTCCCCATACAATGCGCCGAACTCAATAGCCTAGCAACCGTTTACGCTTTAGAAGCTATTCGCTTGATGAACCCAGAGATTCGATTTTGCCAAGCGGGCAGCAGCGAGATGTTCGGCCGCCCCATCACATCGCCGCAATCGGAACTAACTCCCTTTCGACCTCGCAATCCTTACGCGAGCTCTAAGGTAATGGCCCACCATTTGACCGCCAACTATCGCGAACATCATCGATTGTTCGCGTGCAATGCGATCCTCTTTAATCATGAATCACCACGCCGCGGGCTCGAATTCGTTAGTCGCAAAATCACGTATGCTGTTGCACGAATTAAATTCGGTCAACAGCAAGAATTGCGGATGGGCAATCTGGAAGCCGTACGCGACTGGGGTTATGCGGGCGATTATGTCGACGCTATGTGGCGAATGCTGCAACAAGATAAAGCGGATGATTTTGTGATTGGCACCGGCTTACCACATCGCGTGGCTGACATCATCCAAATCGCCTTCGATCGAGCCGGACTTGACTGGGAAAAACACGTGGTGATCGATGCAGCTTTTTGCCGTCCCGAGCATGGCTGCAAATTGGTTGCCGATCCCACCAAAGCCAACAAATTACTCGATTGGCGACCACAAGTACCATTTGCGGATCTGATCACCAGCATGGTCGACTCCGATCTCAAGCTAGTCGAAAAACAACTCAGCGATAACAACAGGGGACGCGATCGATTTGTCGCTTAATAGGGACAGTTCATTTCGCGAACATAGGGCGGACGGGATGCATAACTTTACCAGAGCACTCAAAGTAGCCATCAACTACTGGCCATCGCTATTATTGGCAATGATCTGTTCGTTGGGCGTCGCTTTGATTTGGGGCGGAAACATCGGCGCGATCTATCCAGTGATGGAAGTCACACTCGCCGGCAAATCTTTGCAAGCTTGGAATACCGAACGCCTCACCGAATCGCAACAACGCACAGCTGACATCGAAAAGGAACTACAAACCCTCGCGAATCGTGAGCTCAACGAAAAAGAAAACCATCGACAAAACGAACTGCAAACCAAACTGCAATCTGAACAAGCGATTCAAATAGCCGCGGCTCGCATACAACCCTGGCTCAATAGTCTATTCCCTGTCGATCCATTTAACACCGTGCTCGCTGTCGTTGGCTTGCTCTTTGTGACAACTCTCATCAAAAGCGCTTTGCTCGTCGCCAACGAATGGCTCGTCGCCCGTGTCTCGAATGATATCACCCGCGATATCCGCCGCCAAATCTTCAACCGTGCCCTCATACTCGACAAAGCCTCCTTCCAAGCTCACGGCACCAGCGCCTTCGCTGCGCAAATCATTTACACCGCCGACCAATTGGCCCGCGGACTAGCCAACGCTCTCGGGGGCCTCGTACGCGAACCACTGAAGATCATCGCCTGCCTCATTGGCGCGGGCTACATCTGCTGGCGTTTGCTATTACTATCCATGATCGTCGCCCCACTGGCTGGATTCTTTATCTACTGGATCGGTCGCAAGCTCCGCAGCGTTTCTACTCGCATTTTAAGCCAATCGACTGGACTACATGAAGTGATGCTCGAGTCGCTCGGCAACCTGCAAACCGTTCAAGCCTATTGCATGGAAAACGAAGAACGCCAACGCTTCGCCCGCACAACCGATGATATGCGTAACTATTCCATGAAGGTTGTTTTCTATACCACGCTCGCCAAGCCCGTCATCGAAGTGTTTGGCTTGGGCATGATTGCGGTCACTATGCTCGGTGGAGCCTATTTGATCCTGTATCGACAAACCTCGATATTGGGAATCCCCATTTGCGACACTCCACTAACGGCTCCCCAAATGCTCATCTTCTTTGGTTTGCTTGTGGGTGCCAGCGATCCACTTCGCAAAATGGGAGCTGTCATGCATTTCATCAACGCGGGTATCATCGCTGCCGATAACCTTTATCCGCTACTCGATATGCCCAGCAAAATTGTCGATCCTGAAAATCCGAAATCGATTGCCAAACCGCACCGTCTACTCAGCTTGCGCGACATTCAATTTGGCTACCAAGCGGATCGCCCCATTCTGCAAGATGTATCGCTCGATATTCCATTCGGTTCCACCGTTTGCATCGTTGGCGCTAATGGCACCGGCAAGTCGACCATGATGCAACTGGTTTGCCGCTTCTACGATCCACAAGCCGGAAGTGTTCAAATCGACCAAACCGACTTGCGCGACGTTGCCATCGAAGACCTCCGCTCACGAATTGCACTCGTCACACAAAGCACGGAACTTTTTAATCGCAGCGTTATCGACAACATCCGGTATGGCAATCTCAGCGCCACCGAAGAAGAAATTCGAGAGGCAGCCGTCCTTGCCCATGCGGATGAATTCATCACCAAGCAATTGCGAAACGGTTACCAAACCCAAGTGGGCAC
>JBILTA010000469.1:0-4812 GCA_044371785.1 Pirellulaceae bacterium
ACCACGGCTCGGCTTTGCGGTCTCGAAGTCCCTGTGCGTTTGCAAGGCAAGGACATCTCACCCATTTTGGACGCCCCCATGCACCAAGTCCGGGACTCAGCGTTTAGTACCGCGGGCACCACCCAGGGAATCTTGCTTCGCGACGAAAGGTGGGCTTTCATCCAATACGGAGAGGATGCGCGCGGAGGAATCGAACTCTACGACACGATCAATGACCCACAGCAATTCACCAACCTTGCGCACTCACCCGCGCATGCCGACACTGTGGACAATTTTAAGTTGAAACTCGCAGAAAAACTTGCTGCCGTTCGTAATAACGATCTCCACAAGTGAATACAAAAGATGCCGCGCAACTCAGTAGCTGCCAAGTACCTCGCATTTGTCCCTCGAGCAGCAGGGGCATTCCGACTGCGATCATCGGGTTGGGGCGCAGCACCCAGAAGTAAGACTCTTTGCCAGCCGTCGGCGAGGAAGTGAGCAATAAAGCCTATTTCGATCGTTCGTGGGTTTTGTCAGACATCGAGAGAGTCAAGTAAACCGAGTTTTGTTCTATCCGACAAAGGTGGTCGATGGGGCCGCCTACTAGCCACCAAGTTGGGGCTTGCAACAATTAAACTTTTTTGAACTGAATTGATTATGCAGACATTCCTCAATTTTCGCCTACTTGCTGCTGCCTCACTTGCCTGCGCGGTCATGGCTTCTTTAGCGCAGGCGCAAACCTCACGTTTCGATGAATTAGCAAATGCCCCGCTTACTGAGAATCGGCCAGGGATTAATACCGCGCAAATGCTGCGGGACGAATTGCTGTTTCAGCGCGCAACTCAAACCTACCTCTGGTCTCTTCCCCTGATCAACACGCTTGGCATGAAGACCGGCTCCGAGAGTGCGTTCGGTGCTGGTTACAACGTTCTGCCGATTTGGAAAAAAAGACTCGACGCGAAGACCTTGGTGACCACGCCAAACTCCGATGTGATCTACGCGATGAGTTATGTTGATCTCGGAAAGGATGGTCCGCTAGTTTTTGAGGCGCCGCCAATGCTGCAGGGTATTTTGCTCGATTTTTGGCAACGCCCCATTCCCGTCGATGGTGGCAAATTCCAAGGCGACGTCGGCCTGCCCGGCCCCGATGCTGGCAAGGGTGGCAAGCTTCTTCTCCTACCGCCAGGCTATAAAGGAACCGTTCCTGAAGGTTATTTCGTTTACCGCTCCGGGACGAATAACGTCTTTATTTTTCTTCGTGGCTTTTATCAGGATCCGAAGAATTTGAAGCCTGCGGTCGAACTGATCGAGCAAGCGAAAATCTATCCATTGAACCGTAAGGCAACGGCCAAGCCGATGGTATTTCCCGATGCGTCGGGGGTGCCAGTGAATATGTTGCCCGTCGCTGATGGCCGCGCTTTTGATCAACTCAAAGAACTGGTAGACTCGGAAGGAACCAACCTCGCTGAGTCCGATTCGCTGGGAATGTTGGCTTCGATCGGTATTATCAAAGGCCAGACTTTCGCACCCGATGCGAGGACGCGAGAAATTCTCGATCGCGCGGCCAAGACAGCCTACAAGATGAGCCGCGTCGTTGGTTTTGAGGAGGTATTGAACGAGGGCTCTCTCAAGGTTTATCCGGACCGCCGTTGGGTGAATCCCCTCGACAACGTAACGCCGCCAGGTCCACGCAAAACTCTGGATCTATCCTGGAAGAACGTCGCGGGCGGATACCTCGACCTCGATGCACGCATCTGGTTTTTCACGAATTACTACTCGGTCAGTCCCGGGATGCTTTCGAAAATCCCTGGCAAAGGGGCGGCCTACATGATTGCGTTTACTGATGGCGACGGTACACCTCTTTCTGGAGGTAGTCGCTATCGCTTGAATCTTCCAGCCGACATTCCGGCTGCGAATTTCTGGTCAGTCACGCTTTATGAGGCTGAAAACGCTTCGGGGCTTGCCAACGGCCAGCCGTTTCCTTCGCTAGGATCCAGAGACAAACCATCGCAAAACGACGATGGCAGCACGGACCTCTACTTTGGCCCCCAAGCACCTGAGGGCAAAAGCTCCAATTGGTTGGCGACGGTACCAGGCAAGGGTTACTTCGCCATTATCAGGCTTTACGGTCCAACCGAAGCCGCGATTGAGAAAAGCTGGAAGCCTGGGGATTTCCAAAAATTGAAGTAAGCTTGCCTATAGTTTCTCGTTTATTGTTTTTTTGTTCGCGGTATTCTCGCTCCACCATGTACAGCACTACGCCAATCTCCTTCGCAACACCATCTCCGGTACCAGCAGATAACGCTGCTGGTGATAAAGGATGCACACACAAGACAAATAGTTTTGAGCGAACTCACTGATCCGTTCAGATGGACTACAGTCGTCCATCACCATACGACCAAACCTTGTGATCTTTTGAGCTGGTAGCGAGAAAGGTTCGATTCGTGGACGCTTTTAGGAACTAGTGCTTCAGATTTGGAATCAAAAAAGCAGCTCGTAATATTGAATTACCCGAACTCCAGAGCGAGAATTTTTTAGATGTTGCTTCTTGGATTCCGGGTGGGAATTTTGTAACGCTTTATGTAACAAGCACAAAGCATCATCACAGGTTTGAGTCGCTAGATTCTTCTCGAAGGGCCCCCAACCAAAACCCACTACTGACCTTGATACGATCTAACATGAAAAGCATTTTCCGCGACGTTTTCTTACAATCTTGACGAATCGAAGTGTGCCAAGTGATAAACAGTAAAACAAAGATATTGTTGTTCGTAGTTCTCGGCACATGGACAACGATAACTTCTGCAATGGACTTCGTTCACCCAGGTGGCATCAATTCAAAGTCTGAACTTGATTTTGTCAAAGCTCAAATCAAAGCAGGTTCGCAACCGTGGAAGGGCGAATTCGATCAGCTGAAGTATTCGAGCTATGCAACCCGCGGCGCAAATGGCCTGCGAACTATCAATTCGAATGGAAAGGATGCTAATGTTTCACGAGATGATGCAATCGCCGCTTACGCACAGTCACTGCTGTGGTACTTTACCGATGAAGACGTATACGCTAAACGATCCATTGCAATCCTCAACTCTTGGTCTTCGCTTCAGGGATTTACAGCAGGATCTGATCAGGATCGATTGCAAGCTGGCTGGACGGGAGCAGGCTTTGCCGCGGCAGCTGAGATCATGAGGGGGCATCCTGATTGGCTGGCTCGCGACGTCGATAGGTTTCAGTCCATGTTCAGGAGGGCTTACTATCCTCAGCTAAAAACTGCGAGTGCCTGGAATGGAAATGTTGACTTGACACAAATCGAAGCGCTGATGGCGATTGCCGTTTTTAACGAAGACAAAGAGGAATTCGAGCAAGCACTCGATCGTTTAAAGATCCGAAATCGTGCATACTTCTACCTGCGAGCCGACGGCCCACAGCCTGCGTCAATAGCTGGCGATGGAGACAATCTGCAGGCATTTTGGTCCAATCCCCAAAGTTGGATCGACGGACTTACCCAGGAAACTTGTCGTGACAATGGTCACCATGCGCAGTTTGGAATCGGATCGGCAGTCCATGCTGCTGAAATCGCCTGGCATCAGGGGGTCGATGTCTACGGCGAGAATCAAGAGCGATACACGGCCGCAATGGAGTTACTGGCGACCCAGTTTCTTTCGGGCTCTATGCGGGGAGTCAGCAAAAATGACTTACCAACTGCGAACCGTTTCGACGCTTGGGAGGTTGGATACAACCATTATCATGGTCGCATGGGAATCGCTCTTCCGAACACCGCGAAGTTGATAGAGGAGCAGATTCGAGTCAAGGCTCCGAGGGCCGTTTGTAACTTGGCCTTCGATATGTTGACGCACAGTGGACTTCCGAAAATCCCAAACAAGGCGGTGAACCCTAGTGACGGATCGGGAGGGTTTTGAAATCATCGTCTTTAACCGTACTCGATTACCTTGGTTGTTTATCGATCGCATTCAGTGAAGTCGGAAGGTAACAGGTATCGCCTCAGACCGTCGTGCTATCCTAGTTCCAAAACTACCTCGCCCATACCATCAGCGTCTTAACGTCCTCCGAGTTTACAATATCACCCTCAGTGTGCACGCGATGTTCAACTACAATCGCATTGCTGGCACACTATTCGTTGACACAACGGAATTCATTTCATCCGAACGTGGTAGGATTCGAAATAGACGTGCAATGCGTAGAAACGCTGGGACGGTGAGATTAAGCCGGTTCGTATAAAGAAATTACCCCGGTCGCAATACAAGCTGTTTTTAAAGTCAAGAGAGCAGATTTACAGTGATTGACATCACCATCAAGATCGAACGCCCCCGTATTGAAGCGTTGTTCGCACCTTACCGAACTCTGATTGGCAACGACTTTGATGGCTATAGGAACCATGTGTACCGTTGCGTCACATATGCGATGCACTTTCTGGGCAATGCAGCTGAATACGAGCAGATTGTGGAAACCGCGTTCGTTTACCACGACATCGGACTTTGGACAGATAAGGAATTGGCGTATTTGGAGCCCTCAGAAGCTCTCGCACTCGGGGACAATGCTAAATACGGTTGGGGATTAGACCCGGACGCCTTGCGTGGCGCGATCCATTGGCACCACAAGATTTTCAAGTACGAAGGTATACACTCGGACGTGATTGAGGCATGCCGTAAAGCCGACTGGATCGACGCGACGCAAGGTTGGTTCCGAAAGGGAATCAGTAGATCAGCAATCGCGAAGGTTGAATCCACATTTCCTAATTGCGGGTTTCACAAAAATCTCTTACGTTTGGCCAAGCAATATGGAGGTTCAACGCTTTTGGGCGGCTTCAAGGTGATGAGA
>JBILTA010000470.1:0-4785 GCA_044371785.1 Pirellulaceae bacterium
TGTGGTTTGTGCGCGAACGCAAGCGACCATCGACGTTTCGATTGATCAATGGCCGGAAGGGGAAATTTTTCGCATTGACCTTTCGTCCGACGAAGTAACGCGGCAAAGACAAATGACCGCGATGCGGGTTGTTGAACAATCACGAGGTCGAGTGGCCGCACTGCGTGACATTTTGTTACTGGATCGTGAAGCAGCTTTTTTGGAATCGAAGCCCATTGAATTTGCTTCACATTTGAACAAATCACAATGTGAGGCTGTTCAGTTTGCTCTTTCGTCGCGTGATTTGGCGATCATTCACGGGCCACCTGGTACAGGCAAAACAACGACCGTGGTGGAGATCATTCGGCAAGCAGTGATGCGTGGCGAGAAGGTACTGGCTTGCGCCCCAAGCAATGCGGGCGTTGACAATTTATTGGAACGCCTAGTGCCGCTCGGAATTTCGGTAGTTCGTGTCGGCCATCCAGCGCGAGTCCATGAGACACTCCAATCTCACACGCTAGATGCGTTGATCGAAAACGATGAAATGATGGACTTGGTTAAGGACTACATGCGTGAAGCCGAACGATTAACTAAGCAGTCAAATCGATACACTAGAGCCAAACCTCACCCTGGATATCGACAGCAGTTACGTGAAGAGATTCGCGATTTGCGAGAAGCAGCCAGGAGACTTGAACGCCAGGTATCCGATGGAATCTTGGATGGAGCTGAAGTTGTATGCGCAACGACAACGTACGATCCAGCAGTACTAGGCGATCGACTGTTCGACTTGGCTGTTGTTGATGAAGCCTGCCAAAGCACTGAGCCAGGAATATGGCCAGTGGTCCTTCGCGCGAATCGCATTATTTTGGCTGGTGATCATTGCCAATTGCCACCAACAGTATTGTCTACCGAAGCTGCGACAGAAGGCTTTGCTGTAAGCATGATGGAACGCTTGGTACGAGATCTGGGGCATTCGGTTACGCGTCAATTGACCGTTCAATATAGAATGCATTGCGATATCATGGGATTTTCATCAAACGAGTTCTATGCCAACTCGCTCGTTGCAGATGCTTCTGTCGCGAATCATGTGCTGGAGGACATCGTTGGCATGATGCCCTCAGAACTGACGGCAACACCGCTACTCTTTATTGATTCTGCGGGTGCGAATTGGGATGAACAGCTTGAGCCTGATGGTGAAAGCAAACTCAACCCCGAAGAAGGACGACTTTTGCTTAAGCTCCTAGAAGAGTTGATCGAGACAGGCCTGAACCCACGCGATATAGCCGTTATTGCCCCATACGCTGCGCAAGTACGTTGGCTGCGAGATCATTATCGTGGTGCAAAGGTTGAAATCGACACAGTGGATGGTTTTCAAGGACGCGAGAAAGAAGCCGTTCTGATTTCAATGGTACGTTCCAATGCAGAAGCTGAGATAGGCTTCTTGGGGGATCAACGACGCATGAACGTTGCCATGACGCGAGCCAGAAGAAAGCTCATCGTAATTGGAGACAGTACCACTTTGGGCAACCACGCATTCTTTGCGCGAATGCTGGAGTATTTTGAGAAACACTCCAGCTATCGCAGCGTGTGGGAATTTATGTCGTAAGCCAAATCACGTTGTGATCAACTTATGAGTGCTTTCGCTTGGCTTTTTTGCCGGGAGGGGCACTTTTGACTTTGCCGGTAGCCGCAGGTTCACCACGTCTATTTCCGCGATGTCCGCTGCGCCCTTCGAGAGTCGTTTCAAAACGAGCTGGATGTTTCCAAGCAGAACGTCTTCCATCGCGGTCGTCTGAACCACCGCGATTGCCACCTCGTCCACCTTGACGATCTCGATCGCCTCGCCCTTCAGCATCAGGAAAATCCTGATCGTTACCAGCACCGTAGAAAGGGCGTTTACCAGGAGGGCCAAAATGCCTTGGACCACGTGAATCACCGCCACCAAAGCCTCTGCGACCTCGGCCCTTGCGGTCACCGCGTGGAGAGTCAGCCACAAATTCGCTTTGAGTATTCTTTGTCTTTTCTAAAAGCGGTTTACCACCGTTGGCAAGCAGTGCTAAAGCAGCCGCGATCTTTTCCACTTCTACTTCTGGGTTGGTGCGGCGATACTGATCTACGATACTCTGGAAATTTTCGAGTTCAGTACTTTGAATGGCATTCGTGATTCGTTGATGGAATCGCGAAACCCTCTTCAAATTCAGCTCACGCGAAGTTGGGATGGCCATTTCTTCCATCGGCTTACGCGTTGCATGTTCAAGCTGCTTGAGCTTACGTCGATCGTATGGGCCCACGAAAAGGATGGCTTCACCTTCGCGTCCAGCACGGCCAGTTCGCCCGATGCGATGCACATAGACTTCTGGATTAATGGGAAGATCGAAGTTCACTACATGACTGATATGTTGCACATCAAGACCGCGAGCCGCAACGTCGGTGGCGATCAGGATTTCGATTTCGCGCGACTTCAGTTTGTCGATGATGCGTTCGCGTTGAGCTTGAGCGATATCGCCGTTTAATGCCGCAGCTCGGAAGCCACGATTGATGAGCATTTCAGCGATGGGCTCGCAAGAACTCTTGAGCTTAACGAAGACCAACATCGCTTCAAACTCTTCCGTTTCAGCGATTCGGACCAAAGTTGATTCTTTATGCCCAGTAGGAGCAATCACATAACGTTGACGAACGGTATCCGCGGTCGCAGTTTTTTGTGCGATGACAATGCGAACGGGCTGATTCAGGTGACGTTCGGCAATCTGCAAAATGGAATCGGGCATAGTTGCCGAGAAAAGAGCCGTTTGTCGCTCTTTCGGTGCTTTGCCAAGAATCCAATCGACGTCTTCGGCGAAGCCCATCTTGAGCATCTCGTCTGCTTCATCGAGCACGACGCAGCGGACACTGCTCAAATCTACGGAGCCGCGCTGAACCAAATCGATTAAGCGCCCCGGGGTGCCAACAATGACCTGAGGCAATCGGTTCAGTTGCCGAAATTGTTGTTCGTAATTTTGACCGCCGCAGATAGACATGACACGCAATCCCTTGATCGCAGCGCCATATTTTTCAAAAGCTTCAGCGACCTGGATCGCCAATTCTCGTGTAGGGGCCAGTACCAAGATCTGTGGTGCGCGGATGGAGGCATCGATCCGATGCAGCAATGGGAGAGCAAAGGCAGCGGTCTTACCGGTACCTGTTTGCGCTTGCCCGAGCACATCCTTTCCCTCCATCATCGGGGGAATGGTTTTTCGTTGAATGGGAGTCGCGGTGGAATATCCTGAATCAACTACAGCGGCGACAATCCGAGGGTCGAGGCCAAAACTTAAAAAATCCGAAACTTGATCCTGCAATTCGTTGCTCAAAGCCATGAAAAAAACGCGCTAACCCCGCTCATAAGAATTCAATACCAATTACCCGCTGCAAATTCACAACTGCCTCCTCCGAAGACGGATACGTTTTACAACTTACGCCTAACGGGACCATCTGGGATTTCCGAAGGTGGCGTATCTAACAGGAGGTGATCGTTAACACTTGGCAGCTTTTTTAGAAGTACCCTTAGGTTAATATTTATTCACCGTTTTAGGCAGGGGCAAAATCGAGCATTTCGCCAGAAAACACCCAGGTTCCCAGGAACTTCATGGCACTAACCCTCGCTCAAACTGTCTTTCAACTTTGGCTCGGCAGATATTTTTTGCCGGTACAGCAAAAGCATTTGCTCGCATTTTCCTCCGAGCAAACACAACCGGAATACACCCGAAAGAAGTGTCTTTATTTTACTGCGAATTGCTGGCACAACACCCTATCATCATTAGCGGATCTTATACCCAAAAATTCCCTTCTCCCCAAA
This sequence comes from Pirellulaceae bacterium, assembly GCA_044371785.1. GTDB lineage: Bacteria > Planctomycetota > Planctomycetia > Pirellulales > Pirellulaceae > JAFLCP01. Next base: position 3,812 of record JBILTA010000470.1, read on the forward strand.
TCAGACCCAAATAAGGTGCCAGGCACTCAATTTTTGGTGCCTGGCACCAAAATCCGGGGCATTTTTGGTGCCAGGCACCAAGTTGTGGACGTGCGGGGGCGAGGTCGCATTACTTTTTCTAATAGAGAACTCGGGCGAGGAAACGCGGGGCATCGCTAGCAATGCCGATAAAATCCGCTGATCGAAAGAGAAAATCCGAAGCGGCAGCCGTTATCCAGATTCAAGCTCTCGATCTGGTGGGGTCGTGAAAACGGACTTTTTTGAATCACTCTCGGACAGAACCGTAACCCAATGCGAGTCGGAGCCTAAATTCCGACGGGTTCGAACAACGGCCTCAGATAAACCGAGAAAGACAATGTCCTATCGAAAGCTCGCAAAGAATCGCAATCAAAGATTCCGCATTCCACTTAAAGCCAAAATCGCGCCGCAAACGGCCATTTCTCTGATGGCCATATTGCGTCTTTAGCTTTTCGAAAATGCCTCTAATTTTGCTTTGGATTTGAGACCAAAACATAAATTAGAGGCGATCGGTTCAATCAATGACCGGCAACAACAACGGACCAGAAAAGGATCACTGTTGAACCCAAATGCTAGATGGTCCAACGGAGAGAATCGATCCACTCCATTACTTCTTTTCACGTTTGCCCAACTGTTCTCGCAAGCGTTTCACTTCTTCTCGCATCGCAGCCACTTCCTTTTCCATCGCCTCCATCGTCTTTTCGCCTTCCTGTGGAGCACGGTCTAATCTGGCTTTTTCCTCGGCTCTTTTATCCGTCTTCTTGCCTACGTCCCGCTTAGGTTCAGCTTTCTTAGGTTCAGCTTTCTTAGGCTCAGCTTTTTGCTCAGTTGCAGTTGCTTCACGACGAGCGCGTCGCTCCTCTTCAGCCTTACGCATCACAGCTTCTTTACGTTCGTTTTCTTCTTTGTTGCGTTGCATCGCCTCTCTCTGACGCTCCTCGGCTTCGCGCCGCATC
>JBILTA010000471.1:0-4777 GCA_044371785.1 Pirellulaceae bacterium
CCGATTGTCCTTTTTGAAGCGACTACCCCGAAGCAATGCAAATGTAAGTGAGCCATCCACTTCTTCCATCAGCGATTCGTAAACTTGCACTTCGGCAGAATCGGTGATTAGCGTACGGTGCTGTTGAATCGGACCATGAGCTTTTTCGCTGCTTAAAACTTCTTGTTTCTCGTCGATGATTTGACCGCGTTCGTTGGCACGCCCAGAGGCGAAACAAATGGCGTCTGAAGAATCTCGAACTACAAATTCAATCCAAGCTCGCCGCGATGGATAAGCAGTTGGGAACTTATGGCCCGATAGATTATCGATTTTTACCGTCACGATCGTGGCCTTGGCTTCCGATGTGTGGTGTTCGAGTTCGATTTTCGCCGTCTGCTGTTGCAGCATTTTCTCTGATTCTGCGATGACGCGATCGAATGCCTCTGCAGGTGTGGACAAGCCAAGTGATTTGCTATGGTCGCGGATCAGTTGCGTCATAAACGTATTGCCTCCTGCAAATGTGTGACGACCATAAGGTTCGCGAGGATTCAAAAATGGAAAATCGCGTCCACCAGGATTGTGCGCGAGCCTAGTTGATATCAGCTCACCATCGATATCTGCCCTCGGCATATGGCAAGCTTGACAACTTTTGGACGTCTCTTGATTGGTGTTAACTTCATCGTTGTAGATGGAATTGCGCCATTCAAGATACGGAACTTGCTCATGCAGATGAACGCCTGTGGAGCCCCCTTGATGATCATAGCTTCCAGTAATCACGGTATGACAGGTCGCGCACATTGCGGAGCTAAGAATATGGTCTCCTTCAGTGGGCGTATAGCCGACATGACGTTGCATGGGCATAGTGACAGGGTTTGCGTGCGGACCGTAGATGAGGCTCTTCTCGTTGAAAACAAATCCACCCGTAAATGAAGCTTCCGTCCCCAGCTGTTCCGCGCTGATTTGATGGCACACAGTGCAGGAGACACCATCTTTGGCCAATTTGGATTTGGAATGTCCATCTCGCAAAAACGCCAACACTTGCCCATCGGGACTTGTTGTTACGGGTGCTGCCATAGGAGCGTGACAGCGACTGCACACTTCTTCGATATGGGTTTTCTGCGCGGGTGTAGCTAAAACTTCAGCGGAAACCGCTGCACGCCAATATGGATCTACAGCCGAGTTGGCCATCATGGAACCGGACCAAAGGTCGAAAGGTGCGACATTTCGCCCCTCAGAATCTCGCATCGCGGAAGCCGAATTGGCAAAAGAATGGCACAAAGCACAATCAGTAGCTTTAGCAAAATGCACCGAACTTTCCGGTTTATGGGCCAACTCCGTAGGTGCAGGAGCTTGTGGACTTTGCGCGAGTATAGCCATATTCGCTGATAGAATGAGCAACGCGGCTGCGTAGACGGAGGATTGCTTGGGTCGGTACATTAGGCAGCTTTACATCTAGAGGAAGAAGCGGAGGGCAATACATTAGATCCGCGTGCCCGAAAAAGGTTACAGAATATCGAAGGGGTAGTCTTCCAGCTCCATTCGGAACATTCGCATTAACCTACTTATAAGCCACGAAATAAACGCTTTCAATCGTGGGTGCCTGGAACCGCCCATTACTTGCCCCAACTAATATAGCCTATGTTCTCACTTTACGCTCATCTCATCAAACCATTACTCTTTCGACTCGAACCTGAGCGGGCGCACAAACTCACCATCGAAATGTGTCGACTTGCCGGCGCAGTGCCGGGCGCGATTCCTTTGCTGCGAACTTACTTTGAATCGTCGCATCCTCTGTTGGGTAACGTTATAGCTGGCTTGCATTTTGATAATCCACTAGGACTCGCGGCAGGCTGGGATAAAAGTGGCCAAGCCTTACCTGTATTGGATTCGCTGGGATTCGGCTTTGCGGAAATCGGTTCTGTTTCAGCCCGACCTTCATTTGGTAATCCTAAGCCAAGACTTTTTCGACTTCCCTTAGACCAGGCGATTATCGTCAACTACGGACTTCCCAACGATGGCGCTGAACAAGTATCGAAACGTCTCGCTAACTTCGTCAGCCGACATCCGATAGGCGTGAACATTGTCAAAACCAATGATGGTCCTGACTCAACACCCTGCAACGAAGAGATGATCATTGCCGATTATGTTCAGAGTATTTCGCTGATACAGCCGTATGCGAGTTACCTTATGTTGAACCTTAGTTGTCCCAACGCTGCGGGAGGAGACGAGGTATTCGCTTGCCCGGGAAGTATCACGCGACTCTTGACAGCGCTCAACACGCAGGGCATTATTCGTCCGGTATTTCTTAAGATTGCTCCAAAGGACGATGCTGCTAGCCACGAACGATTGTTAATGGAATGTGAGGGCTTCGACTTTGTGCAAGGCTTTTGCTTCAACTTGCCCACAGGCAAGCCTAAAGAACTCAACCTAAAGACTCCTAGAGCGCATATCGAGAGAGTACCTGGAGCTGTATCGGGCAGGCCAGTTGAAGCGTTGATCAATCGTTGTATCGGTGGGCTGTACAAAGCAATCGATCCGAAGCGTTATGCAATTGTCGGGGCAGGGGGGGTATTCACTGCCGAAGATGCCTATTTGAAGTTGAAACTTGGAGCCTCGTTGGTTCAGATTTACACAGGCATGGTCTACTCCGGTCCGGGCATTGCGAAACGTATCTGCCGTGGCTTGGTCGAACTCATGCGATGCGATGGATTTTCAAATCTTTCGGAGGTTATTGGCAGCGTCCACCAGTCGCGGGACAAATCTCCTGGCGATCGGTAGTTTTAAGCTGAGCTTCGACCTAGTGCAAACTTAAGCAGCAAAGTACTCGTCGGCTCTATGATGCGGGCCTAAAGTTCATCGGCCAACTTAGTAGCTTGACCGACCTAAGCCTTACCAGCAACGAAATCACCGATGTCGGATTGACGGCACTTACATCACTACGGAGCTTAAACAAACTGAACTTATACTCTGAAAAAGTAACCAACCTTGGCATGAAAGAAATTAGCGAGCTTAGGAATCGCGCACACTAGACATTGGTTTGCAAACTGATTTCCGACGACGGAATGCTGGAGCTCGTCGCCCTCAAAAAGCTCCGCGTTCTCAGCGTATCTTCTTCAAAAATCACTGAAGTGGGAATGCAGAAGTTTCGGGAGTCAATTCCCAAGTGCGAAACTTCCTACACGAAGTGATAAACAGGAGAGTCCAATGTTCAGGGGAGTAAATACCAGACTGGCAAATTAGGATGGGGATCTGGGTAAAAACACTCACGTTGTAATGTAACCATCAATTCTGGAATATTCGCTTGCAAGGTAGGCCATTTTAAGAACATTCGCGCCGCTCCTTACTTCGCGTCTTCCTGGCCAATCTAAGAAAGAAACTTAAAAAAACTCCCAGTCGGCCCAAGTACTTTATCACCGAGCAGAGAATTGGTTACCGACTGCGAAGCCAGAACTGAGGTCGCAGATGACAATGCCCAACGGCCATCTAACGCGATACGCAAGCTTAGCGAGCGACTGACTTTTCAAACACTCCACGGCGCCCCCACGAACCTACGTTTCTTTTAAGTTCCGACTAACATCACGCGTTTCGAAGACCGGCATGTAGGTCTCATTAGGTTGCTGGTACTCCATCGTCTTACGAAGGGGTCGCGCGACCACCCAATCCGTGACAACACGAGCTATACGAATCATAACAAACCCTATTCGCTTGCCGAATGGACCACCAGCTCCGTACAGAAACCACGATGCGACACGATTGAGCATCTGCAATAGAGAACCCAAAATTGGCTTTCGCTTAACGAGCTCCACACCCACTGCCGCTTGCGAAAAGGACGAGTGAGTGGTCTGTCCCAGCGAGCGACAATAGATTGCCAGATTCTCGCAATTGAATCGCAACGCATCATACTTGTTGTACTTCCCTGCCAATGTTCGTGCAAAAACAGAAATTTCTGCCGGATCGCCGGAAGGCACGTCCGGATAATTCCACTCTAACGCTCGTCGTCCTAACAGAAATTCGTCCCATGAAATCAAACGCACAACTCCATCGCTGAGATAGTCCACAATCTGCCCTTCACCCACACTGATCCCACAATGGAAGGCAGGACCGTAATACACGGCATAGATCGATCCAATCTGTGGCGTTTCGTGAAATCTTCCTTCACCGATATAGGCGTACCGTAGATCAACATCACTGGCTCGAATTCCAATTTCCAAAATCCCCCAGCCAAGCATGAGCAACTTGGCCCCCAAAAGCCCTCCTATCCAGGATCCAACCGTAACCTGTTGCCAATTCAACATCACAACCGCGAACACAACTAGCGAAACAAGCCCATTAAGCCACAATCCCACTTTGGTAGCTAAAGAAGAAAAGTGCAAACTGAGCCAAAGAATCAGTCCGGCCTCCACTGCTATTGCAGCAAGCAATACGAGCGACCAATAAGGTCGAATTATCTCCGGAGATATCAGCATGATCCCTCCGAACAACAACTGTAAAACGGCCACTCCCCAAAATGGACTTCGTCTGGCTACGCTAGCCGAAGTCCGAGTGAGCGAATCTTGGGAAAGGACACTTACGACCTCTTTCCGACGCCCTATGCCAAACAGAAACGCAATGGCACCCGCAGCGAGATGAAAAACAGTGACAGCTCCCGTAAGGAACATTGCTCCTCCGATTAGCCACTCCAACGGAACCGCTACCCAAGCTGGAGCAAGTATGCAGCATAAGCCTGCCGCGATGACGACACTTCCTGTGACCATCAAGCTCAACCGAATACCGTGTAGCGAATCCAGGTTTCTTATCT
>JBILTA010000048.1:0-15028 GCA_044371785.1 Pirellulaceae bacterium
GCTCGACGTTTGGGACATCTCGCTCCAAACTCCAAACGCTCAGGAATTGATTGGCAGCCAAGTTTTGGTTCCCAACATTTTCCCTGAGTCGTCTCCATTGAGCGACGGTGACTTGCTTACCGGTGGTGTCGATAGCCGCGACGCTTCGCTGCAGTACGTTATTCCAACAGACGGTCGCTACGTCTTCCGCGTCTCCGGTGGCGTTAACGCATACACCGCAACGTTGCGAGTCTTCCGACCTGTATTAGAAAACACCAACGTTGGCACCAAGCAGATCTTGTTCTTGGATTTCGATGGTGAGCAAGTTGTCCGCAGCACATGGGATCCGTTGTTGCCTGGTACCGCTCGCTTGTCTCCCCTTGCCGACTTCTTGGCCAACTGGAACTTGCAACCGACCGACGAAAATGCCGTCATCGATGCGATTGTCGCCAATGTGACCGAAAACTTCGTCGGTTCGTTACAAGCAACTGGCAACAATGGTCTCTATCGTGTTACCGGTCAAGCGGGCGATTTTGATTTGGAGATTCGCAACAGCCGTGATCATGCCGATCCTTGGGGCTTGCCCAATGTTAGCCGCATCATCGTCGGCGGCACCATCGCTGAATTGCAGATCCCAACTATCGGTATTGCTGAGAGCATTGACATCGGTAACTTCGAAACCGAAGAAACAGCCGTTGTTCTCTTGGATCTATTGAGTGCCAACGCTCTGGATCCAAACAGCATCAACTCGATTCGATTATCCGGTGCGACCACTCGTGTTCGTGCGATTGGTGAAGTTGTCGGCAACATTGTAACCCACGAAGCGGGTCACTATTTTGGAGCTTGGCACACTGATAACTCCAATGCGACGATTCAACTGATCGACACAGGTGGGGTAGCGATTTCGGTATTCGCCGGTGTAGGTCTTGACGGAATCTTCGGCACACCAGACGATATCGACATCGACTTCGGTACAGATCGATATTCGCCACAGGAATTTTTCACTGGTCGACAAAACTCAGCAGCCAACATGGCTCATGGTCTTTCGACGGGCTTGATTGGTGGAAGCGTCACCGGTACTCAGTTCAATGATCGCAATCGCAACGGGCGTCAGGATTCAGGCGAAGAAGGCTTGGCTGGCTTTACTGTATATGTTGACTTTGACCGCGATGGTGTTCTAGACGCCGGCGAACCACTTTCCCAAACTGGAGCTAATGGTGCGTTCACATTGAACGCACCTGCGGGAACTCACTACATCCGCGTTGTGCAACCATCACGTTGGACTCAAACAGTACCCGCCGCTGGATTTTTGACTGCAGTTGTCACCAATAACAACACCGTTTCGGGGCTCCGCTTCGGCAGCTATCAACCGAACGCTTCGGCTACCGGTTTTGTATGGAATGATGCCAACGGTAACGGTATTCGTGACACAGGCGAGAGCCCAATGCCTGGCATTTGGGTTTACATCGACCTAGATGGTGACGACCGTATTGACCTCAATGAACCATCCGCAATTAGCAAGACCGATGGTTCTTACAATCTTCAATTCCCAGGTGCTGGAACTTATACGATTCGCCAAGTTCTAGAACCAGGCTATATCCAAACGTACCCAGGCTTTGCCGGCGAACATACTTTAGGTTATGACGGCATTACCCCGATCACCGGCCAGGATTTCGGTGTTCAGATTGCCCGTGATTTCGGCGATTTGCCTGCAACCTACGCCACACTATCGACGGCCAATGGTGCTTCACACGGTTACCTTGATGGCTTCCGCTTAGGTGCTAACTGGGACGCAGAGGCTGATGGTCAACCCTCCGCAACTGCAACGGGCGATGATGCGAGCGGCATTACCGATGGCAACAACAATGTGGTAGATGACGAAGACGGTGTTGTTCTTCTTCGTCCGATCGTGGCTGGCCGAACGGACAACTTGGTTCGAGTCACTGTCACCAACGCAACCAGCGTGACTGGTTATTTGCAAGGTTGGGTCGACTTCAACGGTGACGGCGATTTCATCGACGCTGGCGAGAGAATTATCAGCAACCGAGCACTTGGTTCTGGTGCAGTTGACATCAGTTTCGCCGCGCCCGCTGGTGCAATTCTAGGCGAATCTTATGCTCGCTTCCGTTATTCGGACCAATTGGACTTGGCACCTACCGGATCAGCTCGTTCTGGTGAAGTGGAAGACTATCTACTGCGAGTTAGCGATCGACTCGACATTGCGGTGGATGACACATTCACCGTTGCTCGCAACTCCGTGGGCAACTCGTTGAATGTTCTCGCGAACGATTTCAAAATCACCGGCGAAACCTTGACGGTTGTGCGAGTTGGTTCGAGCTCTGCAGGTGGTGTTGTTCAGATTGGCCCTAACGGTCTATCCGTAACCTATACGCCTCCTCAAGGCTTCTTAGGCGTTGACACATTTACTTATGAAGTACGCAATGCGAACGGTGACCGTGATTCGGCTACCGTCGTCGTTAACGTAAACCAGGTCTTTACCGATCCAATCGCTTTGGACGATTCTTTCGATGTCGCAGTGAATGCGATCAGCGTACCATTGAACGTTCTGGCAAACGATATCGAAGGTGTTAACGGTGCCTTGTCGATCGTAGCGGTAAGCACAGGCAGCCAAGGTGGTTCGATCACCATCGCTCCAGGTGCACAAGCTGTTCGTTACACGCCACCACGCAACTTTGCAGGTAAAGAACAATTCACGTACACGGTAACGGATGCGGGTGGAAAAGTTTCGTCAGCAACCGTAACGGTGCACATGGGTGATGGCGACATCGCTGGCTTGAATTTGGTTGTAACGGACCTCAGCGGCAATCCGATTTCGCAAATTATCCAGGGTCAACAGTTCGAAGTTCGCTTCTTTGTAGACGACCTACGTACCAGCTCTGCATCACCAAATCCAGCCATTACGGCTCCTGGCGTGTTTGCAGCATACTTGGATATTTTATACTCGGCTGGATTGGTTCAAGTGAACTCAGCCGCAACACCTAATCCAAACCCTGGCATCGATTTCAACGTTAATTTCCGGTCTCCATACACTCAAGGCAAGACCGGTGACGGCCTGATTCCAGGTATCATCGACGACTTCGGTGCGTTGGCAGGTGGAGTGGTCGATTTTGATGATCCGACAGAGTTTGCCCGCATTCGGTTTACTGCGAAGTCGCCAGGCTTGGCTGAGTTCGTAGCGGATCCAGGCGACAATCCTCCGTTCACCGATGTGTTGATGTACGACACCCCATTCACGCCGATTTCTATACAAGACATTTCCTTCGGTCGTGTATCGTTGGAAATTATTGGCAACGGTGTTGAATTCCCAGTGGCCGTTGATGATTCGTTCAATTCCTCGATTCCCGTTAATGGAACCGACGTAGCTATTCCGAACGTGATGGCCAACGACAGCAAGGGCTCAACCGGTTCTATCCGCTTGGTATCTGTGACTCAGCCGGCTAATGGTTTGGTACGAATCGACGACAACAACACTCCAGCAAACTTTGCTGACGATGTGATTCGTTACACCCCGAACTTTAGCTTCAATGGTACCGAGCAGTTCTCGTATACGATTACCGATCTTCGAGGCTTCACCAGCACAGCTCGTGTTACTCTGCAAGTTGGTAACTCAACTGCCGACGATGAAGTCCGGTTGAATTTGACCGTAACCGATTTGAATGGTACTCCAATCGACGAAATCGTTGCCGGCAAGACCTTTAAGGTTCGCGGCACTTTGCAAGACTTGAATGCTCGCGGTTCGGCTGAACCTGGTCTCTTCGCAGCCTTCCAAGACATCTTGTACAGCAGCTCGTTTGTGACGCCAGTTGCGGTTGCGGTTTCCGCTTCGAAGCCGCTTGGCTTCGATGTGACCTTCGGTGCAAATTATCCTAACCAACCTACGGGCGACATCCTGACCCCTGGTCTGATCAATGAAATTGGATCGGTTCAGAACGGTTTGACCGCACTGGGATCCGGCGAATTCCTACAATTCGAAATCGTGTTCCGTGCGAATTCGGCAGGTTTAGCTCAGTTCATTGGCGACCCAACCGAGATCTCGCCTCTGCACGATACGCTGACTTTTGATCCAGAAGCGGTCGTTCCGTTCAGCAAGATCCGATACGGTTTCGACTCTGTTTTGGTGACTGCAGCATCGGGCGGTGGATCAGGTGAAGGCTTTACCAACGGCTGGAACCGATTCGACGTCAATAATGACGGTTATGTGTCAGCCATCGATGCCCTGGGGTTGATCAACTCCTTGAACATCTTGGGCCCACGTCCATTGGGCGGTGGCAGTGGTGAAGGTGAAGATAACAAGTGGTTCCCAGACGTTAACTCTGACGGATTCCTAACTGCTGTAGACGTGTTGTCGGTTATCAATGAATTGAATCGCCGCAACTCAGGTTCAGCAGAAGGTGAAGGGCCAGAGGGTGAAGGGCCTGCCGACGATTCTTTGGCAATCCTAACTCTTGGCACTCCAAGCTCGAACTTGGCCGTTGCTCTTTCGACCAGCGTTACAGACACAGCTACCGTTTCGCTCAGCCAACCGACCGCTAAAGTTGGCCCAATGATGACAGCCGCAGCATCTTCCGCGACCATGTCGCTGGAAGACTACTTGGCTGCAAGCAACTTGGGCGATGACTCGGAAGGTGATGAAGATTGGTTTGGCGACTTGGCAACCGACGTTGCTCAACAGTGGCTGAGCTAAGCATTAGGGCCTAGAGTTTTAGCATCCATACAAGGGTCGAGCAGAAATGCTCGGCCCTTTTTTTATTCGGTCACCCCACCATTACGGGAGTCTCTCTTTCGTTCTCTCTCATTTCCTGTTAGTTTTGGGATTCTTCGAGAAGCTGAATTAGGAGTCCCACATGGAAGTTATATCGAATCGGCATGAGATTTACGCGAGAATTGCCCATGAACGAAACTCAGGGCGATCGGTTGGCTTGGTACCAACGATGGGGGCACTCCATGCCGGTCACGTCAGTCTTTTGGAACGAAGCAGTGAAATTTGCGATGTCAACGTCGCCACGATTTTTGTGAATCCATCGCAGTTCGGCCCCAAGGAAGACTTCACGCGTTATCCTCGAACGCTGGAAGACGACCTTGCGAAACTGGAGCGGGCTGGTGCAAATTATGTTTACGTTCCTGACGCGCATTCGATCTATCCGCCAGGTTATTCGACTTATGTTGAACCTCCAGCAGTGGGTAACCGCTGGGAAGGTGAATGTCGGCCGGGACATTTTCGTGGTGTAGCGACCATTGTACTGAAGCTGTTTCAGTTGATTCCTGCCACGGTTAGCTTCTTCGGCCGCAAAGATTATCAACAAGCCTTAGTCATTCGAAAGATGGTTGAAGATCTCAATGTACCGATGCGTGTTGAGACCTGCCCCACGTTGCGCGAGCCTGATGGCTTGGCGATGAGCAGCCGTAATCGTTATTTGTCAGCTCCAGAACGCCTGCAGGCATTGGGGTTATGGCATGCATTGCAAGCTGCAAGTGACAAAATCAATACGGGCGAGAAGAAAGTGGCTGTGATTGAGCGTGAACTAAAGCAAACCTTGAACGATCATCAAATCGAACAGATCGATTATGCGGTAGTGGTAAACGCTGAAACGTTAGAGCCGCTGGAAATGCTCGAAGGAGCAGCTGTTATCTTGATAGCAGCGCGAGTCGGTTCCACTCGATTGATTGACAACTTGTTGATTGAAGGATAATGCCCGATGCAATCAACGTTATATGTGATCCCACATGCTTTACTGGGTCTCCCCGTCTTTGGACTGGGCTGGGCAGCGATTGGGGTTTTGGTAGCACTGGCGATACGTTGGGCCTATGGTCGCAAAGTAGGTGAGTCGACAGCATCTTTTCAGCAATCACTGCCAACTTGGGGCATTGTCGTGCTGCTGATGGTCTTTCTGTTTCCGCGTTTCGAATTACAAGATATGGAAGGCAATCCACTTGGTATTCCGATTCGTGGCTATGGCGTGATGCTGTTGCTAGCGGTGACGAGCGGCTTAGGTTTAGCCTTGCTGCGAGCTCGGAGGTTGAACATGGCGACCGATACCATTTTGGCTTTGGCGTTCTGGTTGTTTTGCGGTGGAATTTTGGGAGCGCGAGCTTTTTATGTGATTCAAAAGTGGGATGAGTTCCGCCGTCCCTCTCTGGGTGAAACGTTGTGGAAGATTGTTCAATTCACCGAAGGGGGGTTAGTTGTCTTCGGTGCATTGATGGGGGCCTTATTCGCATTGGTTTTGTTTGCGCGTTTGCGACGGCTCCCCATTTTGCCATTGGGCGATTTGGTCTTGCCGAGTTTTTTGGTTGGGCAATCCTTAGGCCGCATAGGTTGCTTACTCAATGGTTGTTGTTTTGGTGGCGTATGCGAATTGCCTTTACCGGCAATCCAATTTCCGCATGGTAGTCTGCCGTATATCCAGCAGTTATCTACTGGGGAGTTATTGGGACTGCAGATTAAGACATCCCCGAATGGCCAATCGAATGTTATCGAAAAGGTAGCTGAGGGGAGCGTGGCGGCAAAATTGGACTGGCCCGTTGGTGCAACGATAAGCGAATTAAAGGTCGTGCAATTTCCGAGGTTGCCACACGGTCCAACAGAACCGATCCCGGTTGGTATGGACACACGTGTGAATGGCATCGCTTATTTTGTAGGCCCTGCCGACCTACCGAAATGGAGTTTACGGACTCATCCTGCTCAATTGTATGCGGCGCTTGATGCGGCCATTTTGGCTGGATTATTGTGGTTTTTGTGGCCTTTCCTGAAGCGTGATGGGATGATTATTGGTCTTGGATTGGGACTGCATGCTGTATCGAGATTTCTGTTGGAATGGATCCGAACGGATGAATCCCCCATTTTTGGAACCCCATTAACGATTTCTCAGTTGATAAGCGTGCTACTATTTGTGGGGGGGCTGAGCCTACTGATCAACGCGTTTGCCTTTCCCACTAATTCTCGTGCGGATCTCGGAAAACCGGGAACTGCGTGACTTTAACCCTCGTCCATCCCAGTGCAACCTTCAACGGAATATAGCGCGCGTGGAATACGACGACAACCAACTCATCGGCGAAGTGCTCAAGGGTACCACTGCATCATTCGATGTATTGGTCCAGCGCTACCATAGTCGCTTGTTCGGTTTGATGTTTCACTTTTGCGGCAACCGCGAGGATGCCGAAGACCTCACCCAAGAGACATGGGTATTGGCCTACCGGAAGCTCAGTCAATTCGCTTACGCCAGTTCGTTTTACACTTGGCTAAGTCGAATCGCAGTCAATCACATGATATCGCGACGGCGAAAGAAGCAGATGGATAAAGTAATGGAACGAATTCCATTGGAAGCCGATGAGCATAGCGACAAGTCACCCGATGTCGATGCGTCGATGGTGGCCAATGAAAAGCGGGCTTTGATTCAATGGGGTTTGTCACAACTAGAACAAGATCGCAGAACGGTGCTTATCCTTCGAGATTTCGATGGCTTGGATTATCACCAGATCGCTGAAATTATCAGTGTACCAATCGGCACAGTGCGAAGTCGCCTGCATCGCGCACGACTCGATTTGCACGAACTACTGAAAGATAAAATTGCCGAATTAGTGTAGGCGAGAAAAACCATGACACCATCCGAAGAACTTTTGAGCGCTTATTTAGACGACGAATTGGGAGCCCAAGAACGGGCTGATGTCGAACGTCGTTTAGCTTCGGACTCACATTGGCGCGAGACGCTTGAAAAGCTGCAGGAAGTTCGGGCTTGGATGCATGAATTACCTGCTGTGGTTCCAAGTCGCCCCAAATCTATAGTGCAGATGTTGGCCGAACATAAACCGGATAGTACCGTCGACAGCACCGTCCACTTAAATAATAGCTCCAATATTTCAGCCGCTCCTACATCCTGGAAATGGATGATGTCTTTGGCCGCAACGAGCTTATTGTTGGTGGGCACCACGCTTTGGTGGACTTCCGGTATGAATTATCCAGTCGCTCTTGGGCCTTCTCTCGAAAAGTCTGCTTCCGATTTACCTCCCCCCGCAGCCAGAAACATTGGGGGTGCGATACCGATGCGAACAAGCGATTCTGAGACTTCCAGCACGAAAAACGCAGCATCGGGTGAAGCCTTTTATGGCGATACCAAATCAGGCGAAAATGCGGTCGATGCCCCCATGGGTGCCTCTTTAGCACCAGCCATGGCCTCTAAATCGATGCCAGCCCCTGGCTCAGCGATTGGAGATCCAGCAACTCCGGTCCCTGTTGCGGAGCCCCCTACGGATCCAGCACCAGCGATGCATGCCCTGGGCGAGGCCGGCGCCCCCGATGCTGCTCAAGATGCAAGTTCTTCCGTTGACACGATGAATGTACCAGCGCCAGGCGGAAGCGGAGAGGGATTAGTGGGTGGCTCAGGTGGCTTTGGCGGGACCTCAGGTGGCGTAGCGGGGGGCTTAGCAGGAGGCGGCTTAGGTGCACTACCGAAGCCCGAGAGCATGGCGAGAAGTTTTGGTGAAAAATCTAAGTTGGCAGAAGCCGGTGGAGATCTTTCAACAGCAGCAATGGGGTCGCCGCCACCGACGCTCGGCTCAGGCGGACGATCAGGAATCGCCGAAGAAGCAGATTCGACAACTCCTACAGATGCCTTGGACCAACAGAAGGATAAGGATCGCGACGCATCAGGTAATTTCCAACTGGGAATGAATACACCACTGAGAAGTATCTCACGATTCATGACGGAAAAAACGAACGCCCCCAAGAGCGAGATGTATTTCCTAGCTGAAGAGTTTGCTGCTGAAACAGGGGCGATTAAGGGATTAGAGTCAAGCGAACTGAAAGATAGCCAGAGCCAGGAATTCTTGCATCGTCGTGCGGATCAAGGACTCAATAACAAACCTACTGCCGTGGATGTCGCTCCAAGCGATTTGAAGAGCCTAAAGGCGACTTCGCAAGGCTCGCCTGTATTCCAATCGATCATGGATCCGGTGGTCCATCTTATGGTTCCCTCCGAAGCATTAGCGGATCTAGAAGAAACGATCACCACCGGTGGGCTTAAGCTACAACGGAACGCAAATCCCGCTTCCAGTACAATAGCGAGAGACGATGATGCAGAAACCAAGGCCGGAGAAACACAAACTCGATCTGCTGATGGAGCAGAAGAGGTTTGGCTGTTGGAAATTTCGGCGTCAAACTATGAAGCCTTGCGGGCACGTTGGAGCGAAAAAGGGTTCGATGTAACTGAGATTTTGGATGATCAGAAACTTAATGTGGTGCGAATGATTACCGAGGTTGGCAATGACTCTCCTAGCGTAGATGGGGAGATTGAATCGCAGCGGCCTCAGGCGAAATCGGCTAAAGCAGCGTCAATCGACAGCGCACCCAGAGCAAATCCCCCTACCCCGCAATCGGACTTCATTTTTATCTTACTTCAGCGACGCTAGACTATTTTGTTCGTCCATTTCTGGGGTAAACTGTGTCGAGGCGAACGGGAGACGGAACTCGTTCGTTTTGGGAGCTATATGGAATCTTACCCTCGGGTAAGACCATTGCAGGCCCAGCGAGAGATACAGATCCACGACACCGCAACTGACTGAAATTCTGCATGTTGGCGAAGCGCATAATTCCCTGTCTCGATGTTCACGGTGGGCGTGTTGTCAAAGGGACGAATTTTCTGCATCTGCGCGATGCAGGAGATCCGGTGGAAGTCGCTTCTCGATACGAGAAAGAAGGGGCGGACGAGCTCGTATTTTTGGACATCACAGCCAGCCACGAGCAAAGGGGGATCATTTTAGACGTCGTTCGCCGAACAGCTGAACAAGTCTTCATGCCCCTCACGGTAGGTGGCGGAATTCGCACCTTGGATGACATTCGTGCTTTGCTCAACGCGGGCTGTGACAAAGTGTCGATCAATTCTACGGCATGCAAAAACCCAGATTTTGTACGGCAAGCAGCTGAACGTTTTGGCAGCCAGTGCATTGTGGTTAATATTGATCCAAAGCGAATTCGGAAAGATGGCCGAGAAGTATGGGAAGTCCATATAAATGGTGGACGAACCCCAACAGGTCTAGAGGCCGTATCTTGGGCTCAGCAAGTGGAACAACTTGGGGCGGGAGAAATTGTTCTCACCAGCATGGACCGGGATGGCACCAAAGATGGGTACGATATTGAAGTAACCGCGGCTGTCAGCGAAGCAGTGGGAATACCGGTTGTAGCGAGTGGTGGGGCCGGAAAACCGGAACACCTCGCTGATGCAATTCTGCTCGGAAAAGCAGATGCAGCCCTGGCAGCGAGTATTTTTCACTACGGTCAGTATACAATAGAAGAAACCAAACGCTTGATGGCGGACCGGGGCATTGCTGTACGCTTATAGCTTCCAAGCGTGAATCGGCAGTGGTTCAAGTCTGGATTGTTTTTATTCGTCAGTGTTTTTGTTCGTCAGTGTTTTCAATCGTCAGTGTTTTCAATCGTCAGTGTTTTTGTTAACCCTTGAAGGATTCATCAGCAGTGGACGTATCACATAGCAGCCATGGTTCGAGTCCGTCGTCGGCACCGGTCAATAACGTCACGGCAGACAATTTGATCAGCTCATTGCTCAAGGTACGCCAAGAACTTGAGGTAGACAAAATCTTCCGAGCTTTGGTTCGGCTCAAGGGTAGCGACTTGCACATGAAGGTCGGACAACCTCCGATTGTGCGTGTCAACGGTGAGCTTCGTCCGTTAAATCGTCCCCCGATTGACGTCGAAGAAATGGTGAATCTTCTCGTTCCAATGCTAGAGGATCGTCAGCGTCGTATTTTTGAAGAAGAAGGTGGGGCTGACTTTGCTTATGTGGTGGATGTCGACGGAGTGAATTGGCGTTTCCGCGTCAACATGCTTAAACAGTTAGGACGTATCGGCTTGGTCGCTCGCCGCGTGAACAATTTCATCCCGAACTTTGAAGGTTTGAACTTGCCCCCCGTCATGGAGAGTTTGTGCCACTTTGATCAGGGGATGGTTTTGCTGGCGGGAGTTACTGGTTCTGGGAAAAGTACGACAATTGCGTCGATGCTCAACTACATCAATCGCGTCTATCGCAAACATATTCTGACCTTGGAAGATCCGATCGAGTTTGTGTTTACCGAAGATAAATGCCTTATCAACCAGCGTGAAGTTGGTAACGATGTGAAGAACTTCGGTATTGGAATGAAACATGCGGTTCGTGAAGACCCCGACATTATTCTCGTGGGCGAAATGCGTGACCAGGAAACGTTTATGACGGCCATCCATGCGGCCGAAACGGGTCACTTGGTGTTTGGTACCATTCACGCCTCGAGCTCTCCAACCACGATCGGTCGTATTCTTGACTTGTTCCCTGAAGAAATGCACGGTGCAATTCGTAGCGCTATTGCTTTTAACATGAAGGGCATTGTCGCTCAGAAGTTGCTCAAATCGATTAAAGAAGGTGTTGGTCGTGTACCTACGGTCGAAGTTATGACCTTCACGCCGATGATTAAGAAATTGGTGCTTGAAGGGAAAGACGAAAAACTACCGGATGCGATTCGAATTGGTGCTGCCGAAGGTATGCAAGACTTTACCATGAGTCTGAAGAGCTTGATCGACTTGGAATTGATCGATCGCCCAACAGCATTTGCTGTAGCACCCAACAAAGACGCACTCAAAATGGCCCTCAAGGGTATCGAAGTCAGTCAGCCTGGTATCATCTAAAATTCTCGTCTTTAACGCTGGAACAATTGGAATCGTATGGGACTTGCAGGAAAGAAAAAGACACCAGCCTCGGCTGAACCGGTCATCGTGTTGCCTCCATTGGAATTCAAGCCCAAGGGTGCCAATAAGGCGGAAGCGGACGGCATTATGATTGCCTCGCGACAACTGCCCGGCTTTCCGATCATTACACAGATAATGGCATTGGCGATGTTGGATCATGCCGATATTGTCATGCTTGACTACACCCAGAATGGAGTGATGGTTCGTTTCCGTGTGGATGGCCTGCCCGAAGTGAAGCCGCCAATGGAACGCGAACCGGGTGATGCGGCGTTGATCGCGCTCAAGAAATTGGCTGGCCTCAATCCAATGGATCGGCGTTCCAAACAAGAAGCCAAATTGGGCTTCCATTTTGCGAAAGAAGATTGGATCGCCGAAATTCTGACACAAGGTGTACCCACCGGCGAACGTGTCATGATTCGCATTGAACCCAAGAAGACCAAACTAAAGTCTCTTGACGACTTAGGCATGCGTTCCAAGCTACAAGAGACTTGGCGAGCCGCACTGAACGACACCGGTGGTATCGTGATCGTCAGTGGACCTCCAGGCCATGGCTTCCCCACCACATGGCGTGTGTCGCTAGAAGCCGCCGATAAGTTTGTCCGCGACTTCGTTTCGGTCGAGGAAAAATCAAAGGCTGAAGCGGAAATCATCAACGTCTCTCCAAACACGTTTGATGCGACGGCCGGCGAAAACCCTATGAGCGTTCTGAAGCGTTTGGTTCTGAAACAGCCTGACGTTTATGTTATTCCTGATTTCGTTAACGATGATACGGCAAAGTTTATCATCAATGAAATCTCGGTAGAGAATCGTCATTGCATCACTCGTATTGGCGCAACCGATGCCGTCGAAGCGTATTGCAAATTCCTGGCCCAACACAAAGCTTTGGCTCCGCAATTGGTTAAGTTGGTCAAGTCGGTGATCAATGTCCGCTTGGTTCGTCGCTTGTGCGATAATTGCAAACAGGGCTTTCAACCCAATCCACAGATGTTGCAACGACTGGGATTGCCAGCGGATCGCGTTAAAACGCTTTATCAGCCTTATATTCCACCACCCCCTGAGCAGCGAGTGGATGCAAACGGCAAACCGATCGAGATCCCCATTTGTAAGCGTTGCAACGGTCGCGGTTACTTCGGCCGCATCGGCATTTTCGAAGTGCTCACTATTGACGATCAATTCCGCAAAGCGGCGATGCAAAATCCAACGCCAGAGTTCTTGCGACAAGTTGCTAAAAAACTTGGGCACAAGAGCTTCCAAGAAGAAGGCCTGTTAGCGGCTGTTGTTGGCCATACCTCTTTGCAAGAACTGCAACGTGTACTTGCTCCACCTACTAAACCAGCGGGCCGCTAATTGGTAGAGCTGTTGTATGGCTTCACACTAAAGCCAAATTTTCCTCCCATTGCCTATTGAATGATTCGGAAAGATGTATGGAACTGCGTGCTGATGCTGCCGATCTAAAGGAAGACGTCGAATCCTCGAGCGTGGTCGTCCCTTTTCTTGGTTTCATTGCGATCTTGGGGGCATTACTGTCCCCTCTTGCGATTGCCTATGGGCAACTGATGTTTGCTCCTATCGTGACTCTGATCGCGGGCGTACTCTGCTACATAATGCTTGAGAAACGCCGCTCCAAATCGTTCCTGAAGAAGTGCGTTTTATTTTGCAGCGTAGTAGCTGGAATTACGGGAGGCTGGTCGTTTGCCGAAACCAAGTTCCGTAATGATGTCTATTACAACACCGCGGGCGAGTTTGCTGAAGAATGGTTGCAGCTCGTCAGCGAAGGAAAACGTGAACTCGCTTTCGAAATGACGATTAATGAAGGTTATCGTCAACTTGAAACCATGGATTTGGTTGAGTTCTACAACGCTGACATGAAAGCCCGAGCTGCATTAGAAGTTTTCTTCGATCGACCGGGAGCGAAAGCTGCGATGAAACGCGGCAAAAATGCGAAATGGCAATACTTCAGTCCTCGCGGCATTATCAAGACACAACTTGGCGATGTTGTTAAAGTGGCCGTCCACGATGTTTCAGGAGCCAAACCGATGAGCTTCATCGTCTCCTTGATGCGCAGCACGAAAGAGACCACGGACCCTAATCTTGCCTGTTGGTATGTAATGGAAGTGGATGT
Source organism: Pirellulaceae bacterium (assembly GCA_044371785.1). Classification (GTDB taxonomy): domain Bacteria; phylum Planctomycetota; class Planctomycetia; order Pirellulales; family Pirellulaceae; genus JAFLCP01. Next base: position 13,851 of record JBILTA010000048.1, read on the forward strand.
AGAAGTATAGCGAGGTTTCAGGATATGCCTCGTTGTTTGATCAGCCTGGGTGCCAATCTGGGCGATCCACTTTCCAGCATGAAACAAGCATTGCATTGGCTGAAGAAGTCTTTTGGCAATGATTTTGTGCATGAAAGCCGCTTTTATCGGACACCCGCGATCGGTGGTCCCGATAACCAGCAGGAATTTCTTAATGCGGTCGTCGCCATTGAAACACCTCACTCTCCATGGGACGTTTGGCATGTCATACGAGACGTCGAACAACGTATGGGGCGTACTCGCAATTTGCGCTGGGAAGCACGGGCCATCGACATCGATGTTTTGCTTTACGAAGATCAACGCATTTGGACGCCCCATTTCAAGATTCCCCATCCGCGCATGGCCATGCGTCGTTTCGTACTCGAACCGGCACTGGAAGTTGCCGCTGATTGGGTTGAGCCGGTGTCGGGCTGGAGCGTTCGAGAGCTTTTTCAACATATCGCGAAAGACGCACCCAGTATACTGGTATGCGGAGATGCAGCTCAAAACATACCCGAGCTAACAGAGGCAGCGCTCGGCCAGCTTGCTCTGCCAACTTCTCAAGCGATCTCTTTTCCATGCCAAGGAACAGCTCTTTTGGACAAAGAGTTACCGTGGTTTTGTTCGCTACCATGGTCGCAGCTTGCACCTTCACTTTGCACTCCCGCACTGGATATGCTCCCACTACAAGGAGATATCCCCAAGGTGCTAATTGTTGCTGCGGCGCCTCCAGCGGATATCGATGTCGCCTGGGAAGATTGGCTGCGGTGCTGGGCCGATGCGCTCGGTATGCGGAACTCGTCTGCTGCAAAGATGGCGTGGAACGGGCCACGCTATCTCTTACCTATGCAAGACCGAGAGTGGGCCGTACATGAATTGGTAGCAGCCATTCAAGCGATGCAGTGCCCTGTTGAGCCCATTCACTAAAGGGCAGGTTGACCACGACGAGCGATCTCTTCAGCCGCTTCGGAGAACGTCAAATACACTTCGCGCTGAGCATCCCAAACCTTGAGTTGGAAACAGCGATAGATGTCGATAATGGACAATGAAGTGCATTTGGGTGTCTGCATTTCGGGAAGCGCAGCCATAGCCTCTGGCAAACGATAAAAAGGAATCTTTGCATTGAGATGATGCACATGGTGATAACCAATGTTGCCTGT